>JALOBU010000021.1:51474-51938 GCA_023228145.1 Bacteroidales bacterium
TCGCAAGAACACGCGAAAAATATTTGAAAAGTGCTGCAGGAAGAAGATTTATTAAGAAAATCAATCCTGACGGATCAGAAGCCCGCCTGAACGACTTCAGTCGGGCAGGGTTGCAGGTTTGAATCCCCCCGGGGTCACCATTTTAACGACCTAAATGATTGATAACCAAATAATTAAACCCCAAATTTTAACAAGGGGTAAAACATAGGTAAAACATTTTCGTAAAGAATTAATTATCAATCACTTAAAAAAACTAAAAAACCCCTACGCCTTACGGCTGTAGGGGTTTCGACGTAAAAGAAAGAAGCTATTTATTTTACTTTCGCGGCCAGTGCGCTACCGGCTTTAAATTTTACAACTTTCCTAGGACGTTTCTTATCAATTGAAAAAGTATAATCATCATCAATGCCGATCACATCAAACTCAGCGGAAATCGTTTTTTCATCTTTTATGGTTATGGTGTA
>JALOBU010000022.1 GCA_023228145.1 Bacteroidales bacterium
GCTCCCCAGCCTGGACTTGAACCAGGGACCCTCTGATTAACAGTCAGATGCTCTAACCAACTGAGCTACTGAGGAATTTTTAAATTGAAGTGCAAAATTACTTTTTTTTTTGACACCTCAAAATATTTTTTAAATTTAAAACTTAAATTTCATAGTTAGCTTGTGCCTTTTTGACTGATAAGAATTTAAATAAAAATTCCACATCACCATTATGTTTTATTAACTCAATTATAACTTTCCTGCTTTTTAATTTTTTTAATTTCTGTTCACATAACATTGATTCCGATCTTTTTTCACTAACTGCAAATACTGCTGAAATCGACCATGGACGATATTTTGAAGTATAAGTATTATGACGTGATGTGTTATGCTCATTCAGTCGGCGCAGGGTGTCCTCAGTATAACCAATATAATATTTATTTGCTGATTCGGAATGAAGGATATAAATGTAAAACATAAAATTTTTTTACAAATTCTTGACTTTCTGTCGAAATTTTTAAATTGTAATAACCCTCTGATTAATCCCGACAAGTCGGGACTCTAACCAACTGAGCTACTGAGGAATTTTTAAATTTGGAGTGCAAATTTACTTATTTTTTTTAAACTTCAAAAAAATTTTTATTTCTTAAAAAACCATGCAGTTTCATGTATTTTTCTATAAGGCGCGGAACCGGATAATCCTCTAAATCCTTTGCTTTTATCTTTATTAGCTTATCAACATGCAACTCTCCGGAAATATGTAATTGAATAAAAACAGCAAAAATTTCCTGATGGCTGAGTTTATGAATATAGGCAGGTGATACTTCTGAAATTTTATACTTTACACCCCTGGTCATTTTCCTGAATTCATACGTTTTTCTCAGTTCCAAAATACTTAAAGGTTTTGTTGTTTCAATAAGCGGAAATTGAAACAACAGCTTCCAGATATCGTTTTGCCCCCTTTGCATCAAAAAAGTATATGTTATATTATTTTTATTATTAAAAGGGACTATATAATAAAAGTACCTTCTTTTTACCTTGCTCTTTCTTTTCTTAAGGGGTATTTCATCAACTTTTCCTGAATTAAATGCTTTACATTCTTTTATAAAAATACATATTTTGCAATCCGGGTTGACAGGGACACAATGCAGGGCGCCAAACTCCATGATGGCCTGGTTGAAATCGGAGGGATTTTTTTTATCCAGGATTTCATCAAGTTTTTTATAAAATATTTTTTCGGTGCCCGTTTCGGAAATGTCGCTGTTTACAGCGTATATTCTTGCCAGCACACGTTTAACATTGCCATCCAGCACAGGATAAGGTTGGGAATAAGCAAATGATAATATTGCCGCGGCAGTATATTTTCCTATCCCCCTGAGTTTTATTATTTCATCATAACTTTCTGGTAATTCTCCATGATGCATTAAACTAATTTGCTTTGCCGCAATATGCATGTTCAACGCACGAGAGTAATATCCTAAGCCCTGCCATAGTTTTAACAGTTCCTTTTCATCCGCTTCTGCCAAAGAACGAATATCCGGATATTTCTCTATAAATTTCAAATAATAGCTTTTCCCCTGCTCAACACGGGTTTGCTGCAGAATGATCTCTGAGACCCATATTTTATAAGCATCATCGGTATTCCTCCAGGGCAAATCTCTTTTATTTTTATGATACCATTTTATAAGTTTTTTTGCAAAAGACATAAAATTGCTTTTTTCCCCCGTCCAAATGTAATTTTAAATTCAATAAAAAATTTTTATAAATCACTGATTTAAAAAATATTCTTATATTTGCACCCCAAAATTTGACGTAACAAACTTAAAATAAAATACTAACTTTTTTAAAAAATTCAGGTATGACAAAAGCAGAAATAGTAACGGAAGTTGCTAACAAGACAGGAATAGAAAAATTTACTGTACAAACAACTGTTGAGGCTTTTATGGAAGCAGTTAAAACTGCCATGCAGAAAGGCGAAAATGTTTATTTAAGAGGTTTTGGCAGCTTTATTGTAAAAAAACGCGCTGAAAAAACAGGGAGAAATATTTCCAAAAACACTACCATCATTATTCCAGCTCATAATATTCCGGCCTTTAAACCTGCCAAAGTATTCTCCGCTGCAGTAAAAAAGAATGTTAATAAATAAATTGTAAATCATGCCAAGCGGAAAAAAAAGAAAAAGACACAAGATGTCAACCCACAAGCGCAAAAAACGCTTGAGAAAAAACAGGCATAAGAAAAAGTAATACGTAATATTTTTTAATTCTTTAAAGTTCTTTTTACTTTATAGTTTAAAAATGTATTGCTTCATGCATATATGTTTTTTATATTACAGGTGTTTTAACATCTAACATATCAAACTCATTGCCCGTGAACAAGGAGCTTATTATTGACTTCGGCCCTTCTGAAGTATTAATTGCATTACTCGAAAACAAAAAGCTGGTTGAACTCCACAGGGAAAAAAGCAATAACTCTTTTTCCGTTGGCGATATTCATTTGGGGAGAGTAAAACGCATTGTACAGGGATTGAATGCTGCTTTTGTAGATATAGGCTATGAAAAAGATGCCTTTTTGCACTACCTTGACCTTGGCCCCCAGATACATACGGTAATCAAATATTCAAAAAGCGCTATAGCGGGAAAGGCGATAGCTCTGTCAAGCAATAATTTACCTGCTGAAAAAAATATTGAGAAAA
This sequence comes from Bacteroidales bacterium, assembly GCA_023228145.1. NCBI lineage: Bacteria > Pseudomonadati > Bacteroidota > Bacteroidia > Bacteroidales > Bacteroidales bacterium. The sequence continues at coordinate 2,675 of JALOBU010000022.1, forward strand.
CCGGAAAAATATCTTCCGTTTTATCTGTCGGGCAGGAAATACCGGTTCAGATAGCCAAGGAGCCTATATCCAATAAAGGTCCGCGCATTACTTCAGAGATTGCCATTGCCGGACGATATCTTGTTTTGGTGCCTTTTTCCGACAGAATTTCAATTTCTCAAAAAATCAGGAATATTGAAGACCGTAACCGGCTGAAAAGATTGGTACAGAGCATAAAACCAAAAAATTTTGGTATCATAATCCGCACTGTTGCCGAAAACAAAAAAGCAGCTGAGCTTATTGCCGACCTGGAAGAACTCATAAAAAAATGGGAATCATTGGTAGCCAAACTGCAACATGCAAAGGCTCCAAAAAAAATCCTCAGCGAAATTGACCGCTCGTCTGTAATACTCCGCGACCTGCTGAACGAATCATTCAACAGTATTATCGTCAATGATGCCGGAACTTACGAAGAGTTAAAGAATTATATCAAATCTATTGCTCCCGACAAAGTTGACATCATCAAACAATACAAAGCAAAAGAGCCCATTTTTGAGCATTTCGGCATTGACAAACAAATACGTAATGCTTTTGGGAAAAAAGTATTTATTAAGAACGGGGCATACCTTATCGTTGAGCACACCGAGGCCATGCATGTCATTGATGTCAACAGCGGGCACAGAAGCAATAAAGACAACAATCAGGAAGAAAATGCCATGGAGGTGAATATGGATGCCGCCACTGAGATTGCCCGCCAGCTTAGGCTGCGCGACATGGGAGGCATCATAGTGATTGATTTTATTGACCTTCATAATTTAACCAACCGGCGCATGCTCTTCGAAAAGCTACGTGACGAAATGCAGACAGATAATTCAAAACACACCATACTTCCCCCGAATAAATTTGGAGTTGTCCAAATTACACGGCAAAGAATTCGGCCGGAAACAAATGTTAAAACATTGGAGCAATGTCCTGTATGCGAAGGCTCCGGCGAAATTCGGGCAAGCATTTCCCTTGTTGACGATATCGATAACCGCATCAACTACCTGTTGAACGAACAAAATGAGAAAAAAATCAAGCTATTTGTGCATCCCTATCTTTATGCGTTCCTGACAAAAGGATTTTATTCCAGGCACCTGAAGTGGTATTTCAAATATAAAAAATGGATACCTCTTTCCTTCTCAAACAACTATCACCTGCTCGAATATCATTTTTATAACAAGAACAACGAAGAAATTAAACTCTGATTTAATTCTTTAATTGTTTTTGTTTATTTTTGGGTATTAATTCTCTCTCAATTAACACATAAACCTGATTTTTTATGAAAAAATTATTTGTTTTATTATGTATTCCTTTGGTATTAACACTTACAAATTGCCAGCGGAGTGTGAAAATCAAAACCACAACTATGAGCTCAATTACACAAACCACCATGGATTCAACCATCAGCAAACTTATTGCTCAATATGGCGACACGAAAAAAGACCGCATCACAAAAGGTATAACCCAGGCAGCTTCTCTTTGGGAAAAAACTGACGGGGATAACAAAGATTTTCAGGCATTTTGCCTGCAATATTTTGCAGGGGATTCTGCTTCTCTTGATGCCCTGTTTCAACGCTTGCTTGTTAACTTTGAAGTCATTTTCGGCAACTTCAATCGTGTAAGCCTTGACCTGAAGAGCCCTTTACATGTTGATGATGGCGAAATGATACCTGTGGACGATATTTTCGGAGCATACGATCCTTATGCCCACCTGAATGACGACTTCTTTAAAAACAAAATAGCGTTTATTACTATATTAAATTTCCCTTTTTACACATTAAAGGAAAAAATTGAGCTTGGCTTACAATGGAACAAAAAACAATGGGCTTATGCACGTCTTGGCGATATGTACACTTCCCGGGTGCCTGCCGATGTACTGCAGAAATTTTCAGACGCCCTTACTGCCGCCGATATGTACATTTCGGAATATAATATTTACATGGGCAACCTGATTGATGATAAAAATCAAACTTATTTCCCGAAAGAAATGAAACTCATCAGCCACTGGGGCCTCCGCGATGAACTGAAAGCAAACTATCAGAGCGAAAATGGGTTAACAAAACAAAAGATGATTTATCAGGTTATGCTCCGCATTATTTTACAGGAAATTCCTGACAGCGCTATCAATAATTCAGCCGTTCAATGGAATCCTTATTCCAATAAAACATTCAAAGGCAATCAGGAATTTACAACTCAGGCTGAAGATAACATGCGCTATGGCCAAATGCTCGGCTTGTTTAATGCTATACAGGAAATAGACAAATATAATCCTCAATATCCCACTTACATACAAAGAGCTTTTGAACAGGGAATGGAAATACCTCAGCCGGAAGTTGAAAAACTGTTTGTTGATTTTGTTTCTTCTCCGGAAGTAAAACAAGTGGCACAACTCATAAGCCAACGTCTCAACCGCAAACTTGAACCGTTCGATATCTGGTATGATGGTTTTAAACCAAGAAGCACTATTTCACAGGAAGAATTAGATGCAAAAGTACAGGCTAAATATAGAAGCACTGTTGATTTTCAGAATGACATGTCAAGCATGCTGGTAAAACTACAATTTACAAAAGCTAAAGCCGATTATATAGCATCTAAAATAGTTGTTGACCCGGCACGCGGTTCCGGGCATGCCTGGGGCACCATGATGAAAGGCGATGTATCGCATCTTCGCACCCGTGTTCCCAAAGAAGGATGGAATTACAAAGGCTACAATATTGCCTGCCACGAATTCGGCCATAATGTGGAACAAACTCTTTCCATGTATGATGTAGATTATTATTCTCTGGCGGGTGTTCCCAACACAGGATTTACCGAGGCTCTGGCTTTTGTTTTTCAGAAACGCGACCTTGAATTACTTGGAATAAAAAATAACGACCCCAACAAAGAATATTTCCAAACACTCGACGATTTCTGGTCATGTTATGAAATTATGGGAGTGTCGCTGGTGGATATGAAAACATGGAAATGGCTGTACGAACATCCTAAAGCCACCAAAAAAGAATTGAAAGAAGCCGTTATTGCAAATGCCAAAGAGGTTTGGAACAAATATTATGCAGATGTCTTCGGAATAAAAGATTGCCCCATACTTGGAATCTATTCGCACATGATAGACAACCCGTTGTATCTTTCCAATTATCCCATAGGCCATTTGATTCAGTTCCAGATTGAGGAACATATGAAAGGGAAAAACTTTGCAGACGAAGTAATTCGTATGTTTACCTACGGCCGCACGATTCCTGAAGTATGGATGAAACATGCCGTAGGCGCCCCTATTTCAATACAACCGATGGTTAATGCTACAAAAGAAGCTCTTAAAAAGGTTGGTAAATAGCTATTTTAATAAATTGACACAACCAAAAATGTTCTTTTAAGAGTTAGAATTGCTATCCTTGTTGTATTGACACAAAGAAAATTAACTTCTTATGTCATTTATAAATTCTCTGTGATTTAATGTTTTTTTATTAAACACAAGATTCCTTGAGATTTATGGTTAAGATATCTTGAATAAGCGATAATGTAATTTTTAAACGCCACGCTTAATTAATTTCGTGGAATATAAATCTTTGCTTACAGTTTCTGAATAAATTTTTTAATAGGAAGGACTTTTTTAAAAACCAACTATAATGACCACAGAATTAAGCGCGTTAATAATTATTCGTTTTCAAGGTTGAACTTATAATTTTTTGCAAAAATTTTTGCTTCTCCCGCAAAGTTGTCAATTCTATCCTGCAGGTTATTATCTATCATCTCGGTTATTTCAAGAAATTTATTATCGTCCTCATAGGTATAATTAACAGCAGGAGTTTTAACGATAGTTATCACCTCAGCATATTCCTTATCGCAAATGTTTTTATAGGTTTCTACTAATTTAATTGCAGCAACCCTCAAGTTGTCCTCTTTGTCAAATGGAGGCATTGAACTAATTTTATTGAATGAAACAGAAATTTGCAGCCTGAGATTGTTGAATGCAATATCGAGTTTTTTATGTAATTCATTTAAAACAGTTGTATCTTCCGTTACAGCGATTGCAGAAGAAGTGACAGAATCATGTATCATGATGGTGTTTATGGCCACAACAAGAGAATCTTCATTTTCAATAACAGATTCAAGTGAAGTTAAAATGTCATGATAATAATTTTCCGCTTTATAGGGAGAAGGTTTACATGCCTGAAAAACAAACAGGGTAATAAAAAACAGAATATAAAAAAAAGACTTCATATTAAAATTTTGGTAAAAATATTAAAAAACAAGTTTCTATCATCTGTTATTAAATAAGAATATTGTAAAATAAATCTGTTTATTTTTGTAAAACCTATGGCAATAAATAAAATTGAATTAATTGCTCCCGTCGGGTCTTTTGATTCGCTTGCGGCTGCTATTCAGGGCGGTGCCCATGCTGTATATTTTGGTATTGGAAAACTTAATATGAGAGCCCGTTCATCCATCAATTTTTCTCTTGATGACCTGATAAATATTTCTGAAATATGTAAAAAAAATAATATCAGAACTTATCTTACTCTAAATACCATTGTTTTTGATGATGAAATTCCCGAAATAGAATCTTTACTGGAGGCTGTTAAGAAACATAGTATTGATGCTGTTATCGCCTCTGATATCAGTGTCATTGAACGTGCTTATAATCGGGGTATTCCTGTGCATATTTCCACCCAATGTAATATAACCAATATTGATGCAGTGCGGTTTTATGCGAAATTTGCCGATGTGATGGTTACAGCCCGCGAGCTGCATCTTGACCAGGTGTCCGCCATTGTCAGGCAGATAGAACAAGAGCAGATCAAAGGCCCTTCAGGTGAATTGGTCAGGATCGAGGTCTTCGCACACGGAGCTTTGTGCATGGCAGTTTCTGGCAAGTGCTACCTGAGCCTGCACGACAACAACCATTCTGCCAATCGCGGAGCCTGTTATCAATTGTGCCGCAGAGCCTATATTGTTACCGACAAGGAAAGCGGAACAGAACTGGAAATTGACAATGAATACATCATGTCGCCCAAAGACCTTTGTACTATAGGTTTTCTGGACAAAGTACTTAAGGCGGGCGCCAACACCTTAAAAATTGAAGGCCGCGGCCGATCTGCCGATTATGTAAAAACGGTTACTGCCTGTTATAAAGAGGCAATAAACAGTATTGCTGATGGCAGTTATACTGAAACAAAAATTCAAGCATGGACCGACAGACTGAAAACTGTGTACAACCGTGGTTTCTGGGATGGTTACTACCTGGGTCAGACACTGGGCGAATGGAACAATGTTTATGGCTCGCAGGCCGTTAAAGAGAAAGTGTATATCGGGAAAATCACCAATTATTATTCAAAAATTAAAGTAGCCGACATTAAGGTGGAAACCCGGTCATTATCCTTGGGTGATGAATTTGTGATTATTGGCAATACCACAGGCGTTTACGAAGATGTTGTTTCTGAAATAAGGATAGATAATAAAAAAACAAGCTTAGCTTCTAAAGGGCAACTTTGTTCTATTCCACTAAAATCGAAAGTTCACAGAGGTGATAAGCTTTATATGCTGACAAGCAAATCCGGGGATTAAAAAAATGTTTTACTTGCTTAAAATCTTAAACTCAGTGCGCCTGTTTAGCTGCCGTCCTTCATCCGTGTCATTTGTTGCAATGGGTTTGTCGAAACCAAAGCCCACATAAGTAAGGCGACTTTTGTTAATATCCTTACCGGTTAGATAATCTACAACAGCTTTGGCTCTGTTTTCCGATAGAGTTTTGTTATATGAAGCCGAACCTTTGTTGTCAGTATGACCGGAAATTTCAATTTTCAGTGTCGGGTAATCATTTAATAGTTTAAGCAATCTTTCAAGCTCAGGATATGATTCGGTTCTCAAAGTTGATTTATCAAAATCAAAGAAAATATTATTAAGCACAATAGTGCTTCCCACTTCAAGCTTCTTGAGTTTTATATCTTTTTCGACTTCTCTGTATGTTGTAGTGGGAGGAATGTTAAGGTTTTCCGAATGAAACAGGTAGCCTTCGGCTTTCACAGCAATACCATAATTTTTCCCGGAAGGCAGGGAAATTAAATATTTACCGGTAACGCTGTTGGACTCAAGGCTTGAAATTACTTCGTTACGCTCGTTATCGGTAATTTCTATAACTGCCCCTAAAGGGTTCAGTGAAATTTCGTCCATCACTTTGCCTTTTAATATGGTTACCTGGTTTTCTTTAATTTGAACAGGTTTTTCTATAACAGTTTCATTAACAGGTTGTGCTATACTTGCCAGAAGGTTATCTTCGTTGTTATTAACCAGAGGTTTCTCCGGCCCCAAAAAGGTAATCACATAAATATCATGCCCGCCATATCCGTCTTTTTGTACCGAAGAATAATAACCATGAACGCCGCTTGCAGAAATTGAAAAGAAAACATCGTCATCGGGGGTGTTTATTGGGTATCCTAAATTTTCCGGTTCGCTCCATTTGCCGTCTTCAAAAGTGGACTTAAAAATGTCGAGCCCTCCCATAGTTTTATGCCCTTCTGAGCTAAAATACAATGTTTTACCATCGGGGTGAATGAAAACGCCTTCGTCATCATAAGATGTGTTAATCATTAGTCCTAAGTTTTCCGGTTCGCCCCAACGGCCTTTTTTGTCTTTTTTCGACATATAAATATCATGTAAGCCATAACCACCCGGCCTGTCGCTAACAAAATAAAGTGTTTTCCCGTCATATGAAATAGTGGCGGACGATTCATGATAAGCAGTATTAATGTTGCCGCCGAGTTTTTCAGGTTTTGTCCAGGCATTTCCTTTTAAACGGCTTTCATATATATCTCCCCCATTTTCGCCTTTGTATGTCAGCAAGGTTTGTCCGTCGGGCGCAAGGCCTACAGTTGCATCATGTTTTGGCCCGTTGAGCGGATTGGCCGGGTTTTTAGGAACAGTCCATCCGGAAGATGTTTTCTCTGTCATGTAAATGTCTTCATAGTAAACATAGAATTCATCTTGTTTTCCCCCTGTTGTATTATCACGCCTTGAGGTGAAAAACAACACGGATTCATCGGCATTAATGAGAGGTGAATATTCGGGATAGACAGAATTTACTATCGAACCCAGATTATCAATATAAACTCTTACCTTGTTTTTAACGAGTTCATTGGCATTTTTACATTCTTGAATTTTCTTTTCAATTCGTTTACTCATTTGTGATAATTCTCCCGGAGGTAAAGATTGCTTGTATTCATTTATGAGTGTAATGGCTTTGTCAAATTCATAATTAAAATGATATGCTCTGGCAAGAAGAAATTTTGTGCTGTCAGAAATATCAGGGTCAAGCGACAGTGATTTCTCAAGATATTCTATTGATTTTGTTTTCTGAACCGTATTAAGATAACATAACCCGATTTTAAAATTCAATTCCGCATTATCGGGATTGAATTTGTTTGCTTTTAAATAATAGTCCAGGGCATTTAAATACATACCCGGCCCAAGTTCAAAAAACTTATTCCCGTTCGAAAGCTGATTTTTTGCCTCTTTAAATTCTTTTTCTTTTCCTCGGAAATTTGTTTTTAAAAATTCAACATTTTGAGCTTCCAAAACATATGAAGAAAGTATTAAAAAGCTTGCTAAAGCTGTGAATATTTTTATTTTCATGGCTTATAACTTTAAATTATTTACACTGTAATTTTGAATAATTATCTGCCGTGCCTATTCCCAGCAATGCTGCCTGTTTCCAGTCTTCACAGGAGTTTTTGGGTTTGCTAAGCATTTCGTAAGCAATTCCTCTGTTCAGATAAGCATAGCCATAATTTGGATTAAGTTCAATAGCCTTGCTGTAATCTGCTATTGCCCCATCGTAATCTTTAAGCTTGTATTTGGCATTTCCTCTGTTGTTATAGGCAAACGCATATTTTGGGTTTAACTGCAGCGCCTGATTATAATCTTTAATTGCATTATCATATTCTTCCAGTTCAAAATACGCTGTTCCCCTGTTGTTAAATGCAATAAAATATTCGGGGTTAAGTTTTACAGCGGCAGTATATTCTTCAATGGCGCCTTTATAATCATTAAGTTTTTTCTTTACACTGCCCTTGTTGTTGAAGGTAAAAGGCATGTTGGGGTTGTGTTTCGTTGCCAGAGTATAATCTGCAAGGGCTTCTTCATATTTTTCAAGTTTCACCTTAGCGCTGCCCCTGTCGTTATATGCGTAAGCATAATCGGGTTTGATTTTAATTGCCATATCGAAATCGTTTATGGCATTTTCATAATCGTTTTTTTCGAAAAACGATTCCCCCCGATAATAATATGCTTGGGCATAGTTTGCATCCAGACCGATAGTAGAAGTAAAATCTCCGATAGCATTTGTTTTATCGTTTAACTCAAATTTTGCCATCCCCCTACTGAAATATGCTTTTGCAGACGGCGCAAGCTCAAGAGATTTTGTAAAATCCGGCATGGCTCCGTCATAATCACCCGTTTCCAGTTTAACAGAACCTCTGTTAAAATATGCTTTTTCAAAATCAGGTTTAAGCTTGATGGCTTCATCGAATTTTTTTATAGCTTCAGCAAAGTTTCTGTTTTCAAACAACTTGATCCCTTCGTTATATAATTTTTCTGCTTCCTGATAATCCCCTTCAAAAAGTGGCTGGTTTTCATTTTGTCCATAAAGAAAGAAATGAAAAGAAATAAGCATTAAAAGAATTAATAATTTTTTCATAATATTTATGTGTTAATAAATGCAAAAATAATAATATCAGGTTCAAAAAGCAAGCTTAAGAGAATCTCTATTAGAATTTGATTAGTGAAAAAACTTCATAATCTTCTTTTATTTGATTTATGCCGTTTAAAAAACTAAGTTCGCAGATAAAATTTATATATATTTTTTTAACGGAAAATAAATTAATTAACTCTGTCGCTGCTTTTGCAGAACCTCCTGTTGCAAGAACATCATCGTGGAGCAAAACAATATCATCTTTTTCAAGTGCATCCTGATGAATGTGCAGGATATTTTCCCCGTATTCAAGCGAATAGGCTTTTGAAAATGTAGGCGCCGGAAGCTTGCCTGGTTTGCGAATGGGGACAAAGCCCGCATTGAGTCTGGCGGCAAGTATTCCTGCAAGAATAAAACCCCGTGATTCAATGCCCACAACCTTTGTAATGCCGGCATTTTTATAATGGTTGACTGTGTTTTCCGTGATGAAACGAAATATTTCAGGCCTTTTGAGCGCTGTAGTAATGTCCTTAAATAATATTCCTTTTTGGGGGAAATCAGGTACATCTCTGATGGATGCAGCCAATTCTTCTTGTGTGATTAATTTCATATGTTTTGATTTTTATTTTTGACCAGTTGTCCGCAAGCAGCCATAATATCAACCCCTTTACTTTGTCGTAAATTTACAATAATATTTTTACTTTTAAGAATAGCAGCAAACTTATTTATATTTTCCGGGCTACTTCCTTTTAAATTATTAATTGTGATATTGTTTAGAGGAATAAGGTTGATTTTGACAGGAAAATTTCTGCAAAACAAAGCAAGTTCCTCGGCGTCTTGGAAGGTGTCGTTAAAATTATGTATCATCAGATATTCAATAGTAATCCGTTTTTCTGTTTTTTTATAATAGTGTTGTAAGGCTTTAATGATATCGTTTATTTGATGTTTGTTGGCGAGAGGCATAATTTGACGCCGTTTGCTGTCAATGGCCGAATGCAGAGAAACAGCCAACTGAAAAGGAATTGCTTCGTCAGCCATACGCCTTATGCCTTCGGTGATACCTGCTGTTGAAATGGTGATACGCTGTGGAGAAAAATTCAATGTGTTTTTATCTGAAATGTGCGTCAGTGCTTTCATGATATTTTCATAATTCAGCAGGGGTTCGCCCATACCCATTACCACAATATTGCTTAACGGAATATTAAAGTATTGAGATGAAAAACGCATCAGCATGATAATCTGATCGTGTATTTCTGCAAAATCAAGGTTTCTTACAAATCCCATAGTGCCTGTAGCACAAAACCTGCAGGCAAGCGCACAACCTATTTGGGAAGATATGCATGCTGTAACTCTTCCTTTTGAAGGTATAAGAACACTTTCGAAAATGCTTCCGTCAGAAAGCGAAAAAGCATATTTGCGTGTTCCGTCTTTTGAAATTTGTTCCTCTGTATCAATAATTGAAGAGCAGTAAAATGAAGAACTTAATTGTTGCCTTAAACTAAGAGGAATATTTGTCATTTCGTCGAAAGAAATGGCTTTTTTTTTCCATACCCATTCGTAAATTTGTTTGCTGCGGAAACCGCTTTCTTTTTGTTTTAAAACAAAATCTGAGAATTCCTGTTCTGTAAGCGTTTTTATATGGATTTTTTCAGGCAAAGGTTGTTGTTACGTATTGTTGGAAATAAAATCATCAACCATTTTAAGATATTCAGCTTGTTGTTCTTTGGCAATGAATGAAGCTTCGAAAGAATTTTTCACCAAAGTAGAAATTTCTTCATAACTTAGGTTAAGAGCGTCTTGTATGGCTATAAAATTTTCGTTCAGATATCCTCCGAAATATGCCGGGTCGTCTGAATTTATGGTAACCATAATTTCTTTTTTTAGAAAATCTCTAAGGGGGTGGGTTTTGAGGTCTTTAACAACACCAAGTTTTAAATTTGATAGCGGGCACATCGTGAGGGGGATTTTTTTCCCGGCAATTTCTTCTAACAAAATGTTATTTTCTCTGGAACGATTTCCATGGTCTATTCTGTTAATTTTTAAAGTATGTATCGCCGAATGAATATATTCCGGAGGGCCTTCTTCACCAGCATGTGCTACAGCCAGGAATCCAAGTTCACGGGCTTTGGCAAAAACCCCGGCAAATTTCTCAGGCGGATGTCCCATCTCCGACGAATCAAGGCCAACCCCAAGTATTTTATCCCTGAAAGGCAAGGATATTTCCAATGTTTCATAAGCAGACTTTTCACTCAAATGACGAAGAAAACACATGATAATTCCTGAGTGAATTCCGTAATGTTTTTCAGCATCTTGTACTGCATTATATATGCCATTAAAAAAAACGGGGAAAGAAACTCTGTTGTGCAAGTGTGTTTGGGGGTCAAAAAAAATCTCTGTGTGGACAATATTTTGCTCAGAAGCCTTTTTCAGATATGCCAGGGTTAATTCATAGAAATCTTTTTCAGAGCAAAGCACATAAGCTCCCGTATAATAAATGTCAAGAAACTCCTGGAGGTTTTTAAACTTATAAGCGCTTCGCAACTCCTCAATGCTATGGTACTCCAATGTTATGTAATTCCGGGCAGCGAACTCAAACATTTGTTCGGGCTCGAATGTGCCCTCAATATGTACGTGTAATTCTGCTTTAGGGATATTAAAAATAAATTCGGTTATGTCCATCAAGGAATATGTTTTTTACAAAGATAAAAAAAGCGGATATGTTATCCGCCGAGTTTGTTAAAGTATTTTACCATTCATCAGGTTTTTCGATTTTAGGCACCATTCCTTTTTTTATGCTTTTAATGATGCCGTTAACTGTGGTGTCAACCTGATATAAAAAATTTTCGTACTGAGTGCTATTATTTGCATTGAGCCACCGTTCCAAGGGAAATTTTGAAGTTGCCTGCAGGTTAAAATCTGTAAAAGTATATCTGTATCTATCAGGCTTGAATTCCAGTTTTAAATTGTATTTTATAACTCCGGCATCAGTTTTCAGGCCGCTTTTATCAATATTAAATATTTTAAACCGATGGTCAAGAACCAGCTTTCCGTTTTCCCTGTCACGAGTTGTTGTAACTTCATTAGGGTTGTTGTAGAAAGAATTGACCCAGCTAATGGCAGTAAGATAAAGCTTATCTGCATCTCCCGGCTGCTGAATCACTTCTTTGTATGTAATAAGCTTAGTGTCTTCATCAACAGGGATATTGGCGCTTTGTGCGAAAAGCCCTTTTGTGGCGATTATTGTCAGTAAAAATAATCCCGAGATTAAAAGTTGTTTTTTCATGATGTGATTTTTTAACAAATTTAATTTATTGCAAAACATATTTACAATAATTAAACCATAATTTATTCAAAGGTTATATTTGTTTTATAGACATTCTTGTTGTTTAATTTATCCGAGACTGACAGTACAAGTTCATTTTCTCCTATTAAAAGATGATTATCTTCTACAAAGTAAGTTAGCATAGAAATTTTAGCATCGTATTCGGCCAGCACCCATTTTCCATTCATTGTGAGATTGTAAGAACCTATGCCGGAAAAATTATCTTTTATTTTAAACCTTAACACATCTCCTGATTTTATTTTGATATATTTTTTTTCGGGTTTTATTTCAGGAATGATGGTGTCCGAAACAATACAGTAATTGCCGAACTGTCTGATATCGGCACATAAGAAGCCGTTTTTCCATTTGCTATTAATATATTCATATGAATTATTTCTAACTCGTGCAATACATAATTTATTTTGCATGGATGAATTTGCTGTTTGGTTGGGTTTTATCTTTATACTGACAGAGGCAAATAAAGGAGTAAATTTATTGTGGATGGAATAAATGTCAGAATAGGTTTCTTTAGTCTGAGGTGTGCTGCCGTAATCAAAATAAACAGAATCAAAAAATGCATCAGGAGGGATGTCAATAATTAAGTTTTTATCCTCAAAATGTTTTCTTATTCCATAATGAATAAGTGTACCTGCATTTTTTTCTTGCGTTTTTCCTGGGGGAGTTAATGTGACTGATTTAACAATCATCTCAGAAGAAGCCATGTTTTCATTAAAGTCAGTAACAGTGATTTTTATTCTGTGATAATTAGTATCGTTAAAAAAGAGCGTTCCATTACCGATATAATGTTTATAAATATTCAGGCGGTTTCCCGGGGCCTTGTATGTGTTTACCTGGCGGATATCTTTTAAGGAGTATTCATTATAATCTATCAAAGTATTAACGTATCTTCCCTCGTCGAAACTTATCGAGTCAAACCCAATTTTGAAAAACAAAGCAGAATCTACATGTACTTCGATAGAATAAATTCCGCAATATTTTGCATAGCCGATGATGTCGTTGGCAACAACTCCTAAATAAATGCTGCCTGAAACCCTGCTTGTGTCTTTTACTTGATATTCATTATTTTTTACAACAGGCTCTATCCAGTATTTTTCATTTTTTTCGTTTATCAGAGCGTATCTGTTTGCGGGAACGATACATATCTTTTTAATAACTGGCTTGTCATTGTCAGTAATTTTATAGCCGAACAACAATGGGTTTATTGGCCTTTCACTCAGTTCACTTCGTATTTCAAAATGAAGATGAGGCCCGCTCGAAGCGCCTGTATTTCCCGAATAACCAATAATATCTCCTTTGTTTATTTTAAACAATTCCGGATTAGGGAATAATTCGATTTCAAAAGATTGTTGTTCATATTGTTGTTTTTTTACATAATCGTCAACTATTATATTGAAATTATTCAGGTGGCCGTAAACAGAAACAAAGCCATTGGGATGAGTAATGTAAATTGCTTTGCCATAGCCAAAAGGAGAAACTTTAATCCGCGAAACATATCCATTGGCTATGGCACAAACTTCAATGTTTTTCTTCCCTTCTGTTGAAAAATCGAGCCCTGTATGAAAGTGATTTGCTCTGAGTTCTCCAAAAAATCCTGTTATTACAGGCTTTATATCCAATGGTAAACGAAAATAATCCTGCGGCAGATTTTTTTGTGCACTAAGCGGAATTTTAAAAAAAATTGTGAGTAAATATAAAACAAAAATTATACGGTGCATTTCGGAATTGAAATCATTGATACTATTTCATTTTTTCCAGGTCACAAAACTTTTCAAGCAGTTTAAATGCAGGGTCATATCCTTTTTCAAACGACAATTTCCAGTCGTTACATGCGCCGTCTTTATCACCAAGTTCAGCTTTGCAAAGCCCTCTAAGGTCATAAGCTTCTGCAAATTCAGGCTGAAGGTCAATGGCTTTGGAAAAATCAATCATAGCATCTTTATATTGCATCAGCATGTATTTTGCCTGGCCCCGGAATACCAATACATCAGCATCATTTGGGCTTAGTCTTAATGCAACATTGTATTTATCAATTGCACCTTTATAATCGGTCGTGTTGTATTTTTCAATGCCCTGGTCAAGGAGTTCTTTAACTGCCTTACTTCTATCCATATCGCTGAGTTTGCGTTTTTTAATATCCTCAAAAGAAGGCAGCAACATGTATAATTTTTTCAGCTCTGCTTTGTCAGCAATTAGTTTTTTTATGGTTTCAATAGGTATGGCAAAGTTGATTCCGGGTTCATTTAAAACAGGAGTAATGGACATACCAATGGCATTTCCTGACATGTCGAAAACCGGTAACCCGCTATTAGTTAGCTGTAATTCAGATTCTATGGTGTAAAGAACAAACTGGTCATAATTTTTAACTTCCTTTATAGTTCCATCAACCAAATTATAATGTCCTTCTTCCCCGGGATTTATTAAATAGGTTTTTTGACCGGCCCCGGGTTGCTTGTTTTCCATGGTTATTGATATTGCACTATCGTATTCTATTTGCAACAAAACAATATCGTTGTCTATATCGGAACTTAGATACCCATCGATATTATAATGATTTCCATTTTGTAATAATACTTGTCCGTTTCTGTAATTGCCAATGGCATTGATGGTGGTAATCACAAGATTTTTATCAACACAAAATCCGTAGCCTACCGGCACCGTATTGGCTTTTATCACAGCGAGGGAGGAAATAATTTTATTGTTAATGATATTGTTTCCCTGTGAAAAAACAATGAATGATGTTAACAATAATGACGTTAGCAATACGAATGATTTTTTCATTTTATTTTTTTTATTTCAAAATTATGAGTTTATTAAAAACACTAAAAGATTATGTCATGGAGTTATTAACAGATTTACTAAATGTTTTATGAATTATTTTGTTGGATATTTTAATAAAGAGTTTATTTTATTCATGTAATATTTTGTTAAAAACGCTTTGTAAACAGGTTGCATTACAAATACAATGCCTAATCCTGTTGTTACTTATTAAGTGTATAAAATGTGTTATATTTTACGTTATTAAGTAAGGACAATTATTATTTTTATACAAAATTTTGATTCAAGTGAATCTGCGTAAATTAAAATCGAAACGCCTGAAAAGAATAATTATCACATTGCTTATAATGATAGTGTTTATAGGTATGGGAGGATTGTTCATCGGATATTTTTATGAAGACGCTGTCAAGCATATTATTATTAATGAGCTTAACAAGAGGCTGAGTACAGAAATTGTTGTTAATGACATTGAAAAAGACATACAATTTTCAGTATTCAGAAACTTTCCTTATGCTTCAGTCAGCTTCAGTAATGTTGTTATACGAGATGCCGTAAAATCTCCAAGAAAAAAAGCAAATCTGCTGGAAGCAAAGAGAGTAACATTGCAGTTCAGTATTCTGGACCTTATTTCCGGCAAGTATAAGATAAAGAAAATCGAAGCGAAAGAAGGTGCGGTAAAAATTAAGATTTATAAAGACCGTACCGATAATTATCATTTTTGGAAACCATCTTCCGACACAACAGCAAAGGATTTTTCTCTTGACCTTCAAAAAGTCATGCTGGAAAAAATGGCAGTTGTATATTCTGATCAGGGTTTGCAGCACACATTCAGTGTTTTTGCAAGGGATGTTGCATTTAAAGGCAAATTTTCAGATGATGATTATAATTTAAATATTGACGGAGACCTCTATGTATATCTTATTAAAATTGACAAAACCGTATTTCTGGCAAACAAAGCATCACGTGTAGGTATTGATATGCATATCAATACTAAAAACAAACATATTACATTTCAGGAGGGAGGTTTGCATTTTGGGCAGATGGCGTTATCCGTAACCGGAAATATTGTGTATGCCAACAGCCCCACTTTACTTGACCTTACATTAAAGGGAGAAAAAATTAAACTTCAAACATTTATCAGGGAACTGCCGTCAAAATATAGTGCTCATGTTTCGGATTATGACTTTGGGGGTAGTTTTAACTTTGTTACGACTATTAAAGGAGAGGCTGGTAATGGGAAAAACCCACTAATTAAAGCAACCGTAAATATCACTGATGGGAATATTACACAGAAAAAAAACAAGGTTGCACTGAGTAATGTTTGTTTTGACGTTTATTACACGAACGGGAAAAACAATGGATTGGAAACATCCCAGCTTACCATAAATAATTTCGGGGCAAAGCTACATGATGGAAATATCAGCGGAAATTTCATTATGACAAATTTCAACAAGCCGGAAATTTCACTAAATGTCTCTGCCCATCTTGAAATGAAAGACATTTTCGATTTTCTTAAAACAGACACCCTTGCATCTGCTTCAGGGAAAATCAGCATACAGGCCTCATATAAGGGAGTGTTGCAGGGTAATAGCAGCTTTACAGTTAAAGATTTTATTGCTTCGTCCAGCACCGGAACGCTGGAAGTTCGTGATGCAGAAATTATTTTTAAAGGGAATGTGCATACATTTTCAAAACTAAATGGTTCGTTTGATTTCAGCAATAATGATATCGTTTCAAAAAGTTTTTCGGGTAACTATGGCTCCACCGATTTTTTGCTGAAGGGAGAGTTCAGGAATATTTTGCCATACTTCTTTCTTGAAAATCACCCCATGATGGTAAATGCCATGGTGGAATCACAATTTGTTGAAATGAATGAGATTCTTGGTTCTTCAGAGAACAAGAAAGATACCGCTTTCCATCTTAAAATTCCGGATAATATTAATTTTAATTTATCATTGAATGTTAAAAAACTTAACCTTGGAAAGTTTTCTGCTGCTGATATTTCTGGCGCAATACTTCTTAAAAACAAGCAGCTTATTGCCAAAGAAATTAAGATGAAGGCCATGAATGGTCAGGTGGTTTTTTCCGGCCTGATGGATGGCGCTATGCCTGAAAAAATACTCATCAGCTGTGACGCATCCATTAAAAATGTTGATATCACAAGACTGTTTTCGGAAATGAATAATTTCGGGCAGAAAGATGGCGGCCTGCGCGATATAAATCTAAAAGGAAAACTCACTGCAGATGTGCAGTTTGCATCCGTATGGTCATCTGCACTAAAAGTGGACCCTAAGACCATATATGCCAATACGAATATTGTGATAGAAAATGGAGAACTGAACAATTATGAGCCCTTAATAGGACTTTCAAAATATCTGAAAAACCGCGACCTGTCTCGTGTTTCTTTCCAGACACTTAAAAACACCATACAAATTAAGAACGAAGTGATTGCGATTCCGGACATGGAAATCAAAAGTAGTGCTATTGATTTTAAAATCAGTGGCACACATACATTTGACCAGGTCATAGATTACCAGCTAAGCGTTTTAATATCACAATTGCGCGGCAACGGAAGTAAACAAGATAATCTCGCTGAAGATATTGGAATCATTACTGATGACGGGCTTCACAAAGAAAAATATTTTTTCCGGATTACAGGAACTGTAGATAATCCCGTTTATCACACTCTTGACAAAGAAGGGTACAAAAAGAATATTAAAACAAATCTAAGTAAAGAAAAAGTAACGCTTAAAGAAATCCTGAACAGGGAATTCGGTTGGTTTAAAAAAGACAGTACCATAAATAAAGATTCCCAAACAAAGCCCGAAGAAAAGTATGATTTTAATGTTATATGGGATGAAGAAGAAACTCCCGAAAAAAAAGAGTAATTTATCTCAGCACAGCAAAACTTCCCTTTAAGCTAAGTTCTTCGTCACGGTCATGGTAATTCACCGTTTTATAAGTAATAATATAATAATACGTTCCTTCTGCTGCAGGAGCTCCATTTACTTTCCCATCCCATACTCCTGAAATGTCACTTGTTTCATAAATTTCCTTACCCCATCGGTTATATATTATCAAGTGTAAACTTTTAAAGTTTCCTTTAGCGTAAAAATAATCGTTATAACCGTCGTTATTTGGCGTTATTACATTAGGAACATCCACGTCAACACAGGGCATTATATCAATGGTATCTCTTGTGATGCAGCCGTGATTATCCACAGCAACCCAGTAAATTCCGGGTTCAGAAACGGTATATGTGTTTTCTGAGCTGCCGTCGGTCCATAAATAATTCTGATATGAAGCACCTGCATCCAGAATAATTATCGGAGCTGAACAAAAATAGATATCCTCTCCAAGAGATATGTCAGGAAATTCATGAACCGTTACAACAATTTCCACATCAGCAGTACAGCCTTCGTCTGAAATTCCGGTTATTGTATACGTTGTTGTGATATCAGGAAATACCATCACATTTGTTGCAGAATCAGGGTTTACAAATACAACTGGTTCCCAGGAATAAGAAATGGCGCCGGAAGCTGTCAGGCCAATGCTGTCTCCCTGACAGATTTCCGGTGACAGAGGGGTGATACTGATTGTGAAACCGGGGAATATGCTTACGCTTAAATCTGCCGAATCTTTACAACTTCCGTTTGTTATTACCCATGTATATGTATAGTTGCCTTCCTGAGAAACAATAACGGTAGGATTTGATATTTGGTTGTTAGGTAAAAAAACAGATTGCCCCGGTCCGAAAGATTGATACCAGTATCCGTTACCGAAAGGAAGCTGGGCGTTAAGATTAAAAGACAAAGTATCGCATATGGTGATTGAGCTTCCGGCATCAGCAACAGGCAGGGAATCTACAATAATTGTAATAATATTGGAATATGCTGTGCCACAGCTGTCAATTGCTTGCCGCACGAAATAAGTTGTTTGATTTAATGTCCCCGGCTGGTAAGTTTCATTATTACTGGCAGGGATAATATTCCAGCCCGGAGTTCCCGGAACAGTTGAACTAGTAGAAAACTGCCATTGATAAGTAACAGAAATTCCATATCCTCCGGAAGCAGGTGATAAACTTGTGAGTAATCCCGGTATATTTTCTTCACAGATAATTGTGTCATCGACAATTATTCCCCCTTCAAGAGGCGGGTAAACAATCAATGTAACAACATTTGAATACACAGTGCCACAATTGTTGATATAAGCTCTTACAAAATAAGTGGTATCAATAAGGTTGCCTGGCATTAAATCGGGGCTGTTTGTGCCCGGAATTATTGTCCACTGCCCGGGCGTTCCAGGAATATCAGTGGTTACAGACATTTGCCACTGATAATAACTGCCGGCAGTATCTCCACCGCTTCCGTAAATAATATTTAACAGGGAGTCGGGTGAAGTTCCATAACATATAACTTCGTTGGCACCACTTATCTGCCCTCCGCTCATTTCGGCAAAAACCTGTAGTGTGTCAAAGACAGGAATAGACCAGCCACAACAAGGTTCGTATTGTCGGAGCCTTATAAAATAAATCCCTTCATCCAGGCCAATTATTTGAGGAGAATTTAGCGGTGATGCAAAAACAGCATTTTCGGGGGAGGAAGTATATATTAGCCATTCATACTGAGTTGCCAGCAAACTGCTGTGGAGATAAATTATACTGTCGTGACATGCAGGGGAAGTTTCAATGATGATGTCGGGCAAAATCCTGTTATCGGTAATTCTTATGAAAGAATCAAATGTGCCGCCGTTTGCGTCAATATCGTAATTGCCTGTATTTGTGAAGAAAATCAATGCACTATCGGATGTATTATCGTAAGATGAGGTTATTTCATTAATATCATAAACAAACTGTGCATTTGATGGAAGCCCCCATGTGCCGGTTAATTTTGTTATTTCAATTTCTGAATTTGTACAACCCCTGTTGTTGTTATAACCAATAGTAATTGTTGTCGGGTTGGGAATTGATGTGCTGGATCCGTTGATTGTTGATGTGTTTCCAAGGGCAATGGCCGTATTAATACCCTGGGCGCCATCCTGCCCTTTGCCTCCTGTGCCACCGTTTCCTCCAATGCCACCATTACCTCCGGCACCATTTTCTGAAAGGCAGGTAGTATTTCCGAGGCCTCCTGCACCGCCAGTGCCTCCCGTTCCGCCAATATTTCCCGTGCCTCCTGATGTTGGTGGGCCTGTATACGGGTTTATTACGCTGGAAGTTATTATTCCGTTACCCCAGCCGCTGGCGTAAATAACAAACGAGGAGCCGCCGCCGCCACCACCCTGTCCTCCTGTGCCTCCTTCACCGCCACCGCCACCGGCACCGCCACCGTTGCCTCTTCCGGGTAAACAAAACGGAAACACTCCGGTGCCTTGTCCGGAAGAGCCTCCGCCACCTTGGCCACC
Organism: Bacteroidales bacterium; assembly: GCA_023228145.1. NCBI lineage: Bacteria > Pseudomonadati > Bacteroidota > Bacteroidia > Bacteroidales > Bacteroidales bacterium. Next base: position 22,900 of record JALOBU010000022.1, read on the forward strand.
ACCACCGCCATGCCCGTCACCACCATTAATTCCGTAAGATGGAATCCAATAATGATTGCTGAAATCATAGTTGGTAACAGCCGGCATTAAATAAGAAACACCGTCTTGTCCGTTAGTTCCGTTTTGTCCGTTTTGCCCTGCCCCGGGAGTACAATGTGTGCTTCTTATACCTCCCTGTCCTGCCGAAGAACCTCCAGGTTCTCCTCCGCCACCGGGACCTCCCGGAAACCCATTTTCTCCCTGTGCATAAACATCAAATTCTTCGTATTGTCCCATGCCTCCGTTACCACCGGTTCCACCCTGCGATATTCCGCTTCCTACAGCAATACCAGCGGTTCCTCCTTGACCATTGGCATCAAGGTCACAGTTAATTATTCCTCCGGAATTTTCTCCTCCTGGCATGCCATTTCCGCCATTATTGCCAATGACACCTGTCGAGCCTGGCAATCCGTTCTCTCCGGCACTCGCTGCACCGGCAGAAATATCGCACCTTGTGATATGATAATTATTGCAACTATCAATGATATGAATGCCATAAACCGAATTCCCGCTTCTGTCCGTTGTACCTGTTGCGCCGGCGGGTTTCACATGAATATGTAAATCCTGAAGTGTCCAGTTACTAACATTTTGCGCAGAAAATCCCCTGTAAAAGCCAATGGTAACATTATTAATATAAACAGTTTCCAGAGGTGGGTTGATATTAATAGTTGTTGTTTCTGCTGATGATTTTATCCAATTGCCATTAATTATTATATAGCCGCCATCTATAGTAAGGTCGTCTTTAAGATGAATAACTTCTGTTTCATTATATGTTCCTCCCAGCATCCTTATGGTATTTCTGGAATCCGTTGCCATAGTGATAGCATAAGCCAGAGTTTTAACCGGTTCATCGGGAGTGCCTCCGGTGGAATCATCTACACCAGCCGGAGAAACATAAACATAATCGCAATGTGAAGAACCCACAATAACCATACAATCAGGCGAAACTGTATTCAGTCCAGAACAGGCATCCATATATTCTACATTAATCTGATAAAGCCCATAAGAAGGGAAAGTAATATTTGTTCCCGATGCATTGGGTGTATGAATTATCAGGCCGGGAGACCCTGTCCATAACCATCCTGAGGGATTAACAATTCCGAAAAGACTTGGTTCAAGATATGAGGAAAAGTAATGTGTGGAATAAGGCAAAACCATGGAGCCGCATAAGGGGCTGTTTATCGGTGTCTGAGGGTAGGGTTGATGCGTAACCCTGATGGGTTGTGAGATAACAGTGGCATTTACAAAAGTGGGAGTGCATGCCGATGTAACTTTAACTCTGTAGTTTCTTGTGCCGGGTATGACTTGAACAGTATAGGACGGGGCGGTAGCGCCGGGGATATCTGTCCAGCCTGTTGGCGGGTTTAGGCTGGTATTTGCAGAAACCTGCCATTGATAAAATGTAACTGAATTGTCGGCAACCACAGTAAGCGTGAGCGGGTCGGGGTCACAAAGCACAATGTCGCTGCCCTGAGATGTTGGCTGGGTTAGAATTATTGGAGGGTCGGATAAGTCCCAACGAATTCTGACCTTAATATCATAAAGTCCGCAGGTAAACCATCCGTAATAGTTCCACTGACATTTAGGGTCATCTCTGAAATTTATTGTAACCAGTGTCGAATCAAAACAAGGCTGGTCGTCTGCCAGAAGGCAAAAGGGCCAGTCGCAGCAACCGTCATAAGTACACCTGTCGGGGACACCAAACCATTCACAATCCTTTTCAAATCCCTCGAAATTGATTGTAACCTGCTGTGCTGTTGAATTGACAATGTCTCTGATAGTATAGGGCAGCTCACCGCTGGCATCTGTTGTATCAAGAGTAAATTGATTGTAGGAAACATCATCTCTGTAGACACAATTGCCACCTGTCCATGACGGGTTAACATCATCTTTTGCCCACACTTTCCATGTCGGGTCTGGCCCGCCGAAAATTCCATCCGAAGCGATATTACACCTTAATGCTATGACCTGAACCTGAAAATTGACATTTTGTGTATAGACACTACTTGCAAAAATGACAAATAATAAAAGAATAAAACTATAACGCAAAATTTACTTCATTTAAAAAGAAAAGGAACTTCTTGTTTTGTGTAATTTATGCAAATTTACTTTAAATTTCAAAAACTTGCTTAATCTGCCGAAATAATACATTATTATCTGGCTTCCAGAACCTGCATAGCTTTTTTAAACATAATGTCGGCATGAAGAATAACAGGATAAAAAGCCGGGTCGTCAAAAATATTTCTGCCGATAGAGCCTTTGATAAGAGATTTCAGGGCATTTTCCGCCGATTTAATTCCTTCATTATCTCTGGCGACACCCTTAGATTCTGCATACGCAATAAACTCTTCAAAAAGGCCATTACTTATTATAAAAGACGAAACGAATTTTTCGGCAGAACCATATTTTTTTAATTGATTTCTGTTTTTATCAGCATAATCAAAACAAAAGTCCCTTAATATATCTTTGCTTATAATTTTGCGGTAATAATCTGAAATAAATTCTGCTTTATAAGGAATGTAGATGTCGGGCATAATGCCTCCCCCGCCATAAACAATTTTACCTCCGGGTGTTTTATACCGTATTGTGTCAGCAAAATTCAGGCTATCAACCACATTCATGTTGTCTTCAAGAAGTTGTATGTAAAACTCGTTATAATATTCTTCGTATCCTTTGGTATATGGTTTTTGTATGCAACGCCCCGTCGGTGTATGGTAACGGGCAACAGTAAGTCGTATAGCCGACCCGTCACCCAATAATATCTGTTCCTGCACCAGTCCCTTTCCAAAAGAACGGCGCCCGATTATTGTTCCACGGTCATTGTCCTGTACAGCTCCGGCAACAATTTCACTGGCGGAAGCTGAAAATTCATCAATAAGAACCACAAGGTCATTTTGTTCAAACAAACCTCCGCCTTTGGCCACATAACTTCTTTTGGAACGATGTGAGCCTTCTGTATAAACAATCATTTTATTTTCAGGCAAAAATTCGTCAGCAATTTCTATGGCTTCGTCAAGGTAACCCCCGCCGTTACTACGCAAGTCAAGCACAAGCTTTTCCATTCCAAGGCCTTTTAATTTTTTGATGGCTTCGTGCATTTCTCCGGTTGTTGTGGCCGAAAACTTACTGAGTTTGATATACCCGGTATTATTGTTAACCATATATGCAATATCCACTGAGTAGGTCGGAATAACATCGCGGGTAATAGTGAAATCATAATATTTCTTCTCATCTTTTCGGTAAACTTTTACCGCTACCTGTGTACCTCTTCTGCCTTTCAGTTGTTTCATCACTTCGGTATCTTTGATTTTAATGCCTGCTGCGTTTTTTTCATTTATTTTAACAATGCGGTCGCCGGATAAGATACCTTCTTTTTCTGAAGGCCCCCCCTGTATAGTGTTGATTACTGTGATTGTATCGTGGATAACCCTGAATTGTATCCCAATCCCGTCGAAGTTGCCTTTGAGGGGGTCGTTGCTTTCGTTAAACTCCTCGGCTTTAATATAACCTGAATGCGGGTCAAGGCTTTGCAGTAATCCGGCAATGCCTTTTTCGATAAGTGTTTTTCTACTTATAGTATCCACATAATCATTTTCAATGTAATTCAGCACATCATTTAATTTATCGTAACGGTTGAGTTTAAGAGAAAAAATATTTTTTTGAGCATGCGGAAGAAGTAGATTACCGAGCAAAACTCCTATTATAAGTGTAAGTGCAAAGAATAGCGGAAGGTATATATTTATTTTTTTCCCCATAAATAAGTGATTAAAACTAAAAAAACAGCCTGATTTCTGCCTTCCTTATTTCAGGAAATGAACAAGCTGTTTTTATAGTACCCGAGGCCGGAATCGAACCGGCACGAGATTGCTCTCATTGGTTTTTGAGACCAACGCGTCTACCTATTCCGCCACTCGGGCAAATAAATAAAGAACTTTTTAATGAGGCGCAAAGATAAAGATTTGTTTAGTAAGTGACAAAGAAAATCGTTGTTTCTTACAGATGGCGTTTTTTAAATTCGTCAACCCCTTTTTGCAGAAAGGCCGCATAGTTTTCAACATCGGCATCATAGGCGCTGGGCTCCGACAGTTTAGCCGTATTCACCATGTTTTTATCCTTTATCTCAGTAAAGGGGTCAAGCAACACATAATATGGTTGAGCATTAACACCGTAATATTCAGCCTGCATGTCCGACCATTTTTGTCCGTAAGTTTTAATGCTGCGCTCCTTTCCGCTCACTACAGAAACATATTTTTCACTCTCGGGCAGTTCCTCCCTGTCGTCGGTGTATAGCGTAATGATGACGTATTCTTTTTTTAATAAAGGCAGCACCTTGTCTTCGCCCCATACCGATGCTTCCATTTTTTTGCAATTGGTGCATCCCAGGCCGGAAAAATCGAGCAATACGGGTTTGTTTTGCTTTTTGGCAAATTCAATGCCCTGCCGGTAATCCAGAAAATGAACCAGGCCGTAAGCACCTTCTTTGGTATTGTAATCTTTGTATAAGGATTTATCGGTATTATCAGAGACAGCAACTGCTTGCTTATTTAAATTAAATGACTGTGTGGTAATCGAAGGCATAAATCCGCTGATGGATTTTAGCGGTGCCCCCCACAGGCCGGGTATTAAAATCAAGGCAATAACAAAACTTGTCATGGCGAGAAATAATCTGAAGACACCAATATGTTTCAGCTCGCTGTCGTGCGCCATTTTTATTTTTCCCAGCAGATAAAATCCCATCATGACAAATATGGTTATCCAGATTGCCAGAAAGAGTTCACGCGACATAATGTGCCACCCCGCAACGGTATCGGCAGTTACAAAAAATTTTAACGAGAAGGCAAGCATCAGGAAGGCCAGCACTACTTTTACTGAGTTCATCCAGCCGCCGGATTTTGGCATGGATTTGAGCCAGGATGGGAAAACGGCCAGCAACATAAAAGGGATAGCCATAGCAATGGAAAAACCAAGCATTCCCATCAGGGGAGATAAAAAGTTAGCCGAAGAAGCAGTCTCTACTAATAAAGCGCCTAGTATAGGACCCGTACAGGAAAAAGAAACCAACACTAAAGTAATGCCCATAAAAAATACTCCGATGAGGCCCCCGCTTTGTTCGCTTTTTTTATCAAGAGCACTGGTCCACCTACTTGGCAGGGTTAATTCAAAAACACCAAAAAAAGCAATGGCAAAAACAATCATAAGTGCAAAGAAGAAGAGATTAAAGACAGGGCTGGTTGCGAGTTTTCCCAAAGCATCGGGGCCGAAAATTAAAGAAATTGCCAGCCCGAGAGCCACATACACCACAATGATGGTCAGTCCGTATATTATCGATTCACGAATGGCGCTACGCCTTGATTGTGTTTTGTTTAAAAAGAAACTTACGGTCATAGGAATCACTGGCCAAACACAAGGTGTCAGCAGTGCCAGAAATCCGGCTCCCAGCCCAAAAAGAAAAATCAGCCAAATTGATTTTCCATCTTGTTTTTCTTTTTCAGAAGTTTGTATTACAGAAGCAGTATCGGTTTTCAGAGAATCATTTGTTTTTGCGCTGCTGTCAATAACAGGTGTATTGGCAGCTGTTGTGTCAGGAACGGTATTGTTTTCTGACATCTTAAATTTTGAAACTTCAACTTTAATTTTAAGATTTTCTGATAAGGGAATACAACTATTGTCATTACATACCATGTATTCTATGTCCACATTTATGGTAAAATCTTTATTGCCTGAAACGATAATTTTTTGCATGAAAGAGACATTCTTTTTCCATTTTCCGATTTTCATCTCAAACATTTCATCATATACTTCTGTTGGCTTGGGCGTTGTTATGATTTTACCCTGAGTTTTGTAACTTCTCGCAGCCGTAAATTTAATTTCTGTCGGCAGCGGGCCACCCGTGGGTACCTCCATGGCATAAAGATTCCATCCTTCATCAATTTTAGCCTTCAATATGATTTCTGCAGGATTGTTTTCAAGAGGCTTTACTTCATAAGACCATTTTACGGGATTCAGAATTTGTGCCCCTGCATTGAAAATGCTCAAAACAAAAACAGCAAAAACAAAAAATAATTTTAGTTTTTTCATAAACATAGATGATTCAGAAATTGAAGATTTACATATCAAAATAAGTCTGCTAAATTAATACATTATTTTAACCATTTTATTTCTAAAATAGTATGTGTGGATGGAGTAATTTTAAAACGGTTGTCAATTCTATGGCCAACAATCCAAATAATTTTGTTTCCCGAACACAAAATCCAGGTATTTGATTTTTCAACAATAGAAAATTTATTATCACTAAAAAAATCACTGAGTTTTTTTTTGTTTTTCATGCCCAAAGGATAAAAAATATCACCTTTCTTCCATCTGCGCAAGCTTAGTGGAAATAGTAATTTATCATAATCAAGCAGGGCGGTAGTTTTTGCTTTGTTTGTTTTTTCAGAGTTTGTATTTTTTATTTTCTTCAAGTGAAGCACAAGAGGCTCTGATATTTTTTTTATCTGTTTTTCTATTAGAAAAGTCTCAGCTTCCTGAGGTTTTTTTATTTGTTCTATAATAAGATAATCTCTGTCTTTTATCAGGCGATGAGTTTGGGAATAAAAAATTTTGCCTGAAATATTGTTAAGTGTTCGGCAGATGTCTTCGCAAACAAACTTGTTGAAACCATAAGGAGAAATATATTCATAGAGAAGGTGGGAGCATGGTGTATTTGTTTTCAGAAATTCCAGAGGAAGTGTAATATTTCCGTTTTCAGAAACAAACAAAGGGGAGTTGCTTTCGAGATAATGATGATAAATCGTTTCAGTGTTTTTTAGCCTGCACATGCACTCCAAAATGGTTTTTCTATATTCGGGTTGAATTTTTTCGAGTACGGGGAGAAGCTTCAGCCTTATTTTGTTTCGCAGGTATTTGTCTTCGGAGTTTGACGAATCGGAACAAAAACATATTTTGTGTTTACAGGCATAATCTTCGAGCTCATTTCTGAAAAAAGGTAAAAGTGGCCGTATAACGTGGTTTTGCTTTTCGGGTATTCCCGTTAGCCCGCGGATACTTGTTCCGCGAATAAGATTCACAAAAAAAGACTCTATTTGGTCGTCAGCATGATGTGCTGTGGCAATATAATCGTAATGAATTTCTTTTCTTAGTGCTTCAAACCAGCTATAGCGCAGTTTTCTTGCAGCTTCCTGTATGGATAATTTGTTTTGTTTTGCATAAGCTGAGGTGTCAAAACTTTTTACAAAGTATTTTATTTTTTTTCTTTTTGCATAGTTTCTGACAAAAAGTTCGTCATGGTCGGATTCATTTCCCCTTAATGCAAAATTACAATGCGCTATTGCAACATGATAGCCTCCTTGTAAAAAAAGTTCTGCCATCACCATGGAGTCAATCCCGCCGCTTACAGTAAGCAATATCTTATCCGTTTCGCAACATAATCCGCTCTGTTTTATATGTTTAAGAAATTTTGACAGCATGCTGAACAAAAGTAATAAAAAAAGCACACCTTTCGATGTGCTTTCTGTGGCAACGACTGGAATCGAACCAGTGACACAAGGATTTTCAGTCCTCTGCTCTACCATCTGAGCTACGTCGCCCCCTCAAAAAAGAGAGGGCAAAAATACAAAATTTTTACAATTCCGAAAAACAAAATAAAAAAAACGTCATAATTTGCCATAAACCGCTAATTTTGTTGAGATTTATGACTAAACTAGTCCTTGATATAGGAAATTCTTTTCAAAAAGCTGCCATATTTTCTAATAATGATATGGTTTATTTTGAATCTGCTGAAAACATTTATGTAAGCCTTGAAAGCCTTTTTTGCAAATTTCATCCTGCTTCTGCAATTATAGCCTCCGTAGTTGAAAAAAATAAAGCATTAATAAACCTTTTAAATTCAAAATGCCCTACCCTTATTTGCAACGGACAAATTCCCACACCCCTGACTAACAAATATTTAACTCCGGAAACACTAGGAGGAGACAGGTTGGCGGCGGCTGTTGCAGGAAACCAAATGTTCCCTGCAAAAAACCTGCTGGTAGTTGATGCCGGAACATGTATCAAATATGATTTTGTTCGTGCCGATGCAACATATCTCGGCGGTTCTATTGCTCCCGGAATACAAATGAGATTTAATGCCCTGCATACTTTTACTGGAAAACTTCCGTTAGTTGAACGAACAGAAAATACCCCATTGACAGGAAAAAACACAACACAGTCTATTTTATCCGGAGTGCTGAACGGTACTGTTGCTGAAGTGGACGGTATTATTTATAAGTATAATGAACAGTATTCGGATATAAAGGTGGTGTTAACCGGAGGAGATGCAGATTATTTGGCTGGCAAACTAAAAAGTAAGATATTTGCAATCCCGAATATGGTGTTGATTGGGTTAAAAATAATTCTTGATTATAATGATAAAGAAAAATAAAATAAAATATATATTCCCGCTTATTTTGTTGTTGCTCAGTTTTTCAGTGACTGCACAAATAAGAATCAGCTCCCCTTATTCCCGATATGGGCTTGGGGAAATGAATGTTACACAATCTACCTATTCAGCAGGAATGGGGGGAATAGGGCTGGGACTCAGGCATCCTACTTTCATTAATGTTAACAACCCTGCTTCATATACCGCTTTTGATTCAAACTCTTTTGTATTCGATCTTGGCCTTGTCAGCAAATCAACGCAATTAAAAAGTAATATATCCACACAGGATTATACAAATTACACGACCCTTAATCATCTTTTCTTCGGGTTTCCCATCACCCGCTGGTGTGGGGTTTCTTTAGGAATTATGCCTTTTTCCAAAACAGGTTATAAAGTTAATTTTTCCGACACCCTGACAAATGTTGGAAAAGTTTTGGAAGAATTTACAGGTAGCGGAGGTGTTAATAAGGTGTTTTTAGGAGTGGCATTCAAACCTTTCTCGGGATTTTCTATCGGCTTAAACTTGAATTATTTCTTTGGAACCATATTTAAAGATCGCTCGGTTTATCTGCCGGATGATGCTTACTCATATAGTATAAGGGTAAAAAATGATATTTCTGTTTCCGGAATAAATATTGATTACGGGATGCAATATCAGCTTAACCTGAAAAAAAATTACACTCTTATTGTAGGAACAAAATTTAACCTTCCAATGAATGTTGGGGCTAAGCGAACTCTTGTTGCAGAGCGCTTTACAAAAAGCGGAGAGATTGAAAGTATTAAAGACACATTAATGTATTTTGACTCCGAGCGGGGAAAAATCAAAATGCCCTTTGGTATTGGCGGAGGATTTACTTTTTCAAAGAAAAACATTTGGATGCTTGGCGCCGATTTGGAATGGCAGAATTGGAAAAACTTCAGGAATTTTGGGGCCACCGATTCGATAAACAACAGCCTGTCGGTATCTCTGGGAGGGGAATATATTCCTTCCTATCTTTCGCCCACAGGCTATTGGAAAAAAATGTCTTACCGGCTGGGGTTTCGTTATTCACAAAATTATCTGGAATTACGTAACACAAAGATTAATGATTTCAGCGCCACTATTGGGTTGGGGTTTCCTATAAGAAAAATTAAAACCATTTTGAATGTTGCTTTTGAAGCCGGGACAAAAGGCTCTGTTAGTCAAAACCTGTTACAGGAAAATTATTTTCGCGTTATTTTAGGTATATCTTTCCGCGACTTCTGGTTCTACAGGCCAAAACTTGAATAATTACTTAATTATGAATTATTTGTTGCACAAGACATTTATTGTCTTTATTTGCATTGCATTGCTTTTGTCTGTATCTTGTAAAAACAAACTTGAAGATATAAATGCTATCACCTTCGCAGATACTTTTCCGATAGAAGCTGGAAAGAATATTGAAATAATTTACAGCGAAAATGCACAAATACAAACGGTATTAAAAGCTCCGGAATATTTCAGGTATGGAGGGAAAAATCCTTACTCCGAAATGCCTAAAGGTATTGATGCTACCTTTTATGATTCTTCTATGAAAGTTAAAACACGTTTAACATCAAAGTATGCCATAAAATATGATAATAAAAACACGATGGAAGCCAAAAATGACGTGGTTGTTATAAATGAAAAAGGTGAACAACTGAATACAGAACACCTTATTTGGAATGAAAAAGAAAGAAAAATTTATACAGATGTTTTTGTTAAAATTACCACAAGCGACAAAGTATTTTATGGTGATGGAATGGATGCCGATGATTCCTTTATAAAATGGGTCATCAGAAAACCCCGCGGAACATTTTATATTAACACAGAAGATTCTGAAACAGAATAATTGTTCAGATGGAATACAATTATATAATTGCTCTAATTTCTGTTTTGTTTTCTGCTCTTTTCTCTGGAGCCGAAATAGCTTTTGTTACTTCAAATAAACTTAAGATCGAGCTGGATAAAAAAAACAGAAAAATAACGAACCGGATTCTGTCCGGTTTTATGAACAAGCCTTCCGATTTTGTTTCTACTTTGCTGATAGGCAATACGATTGCCCTCGTTTTTTTTGGGATGTCCATGGCGAGAATTCTAGCTCCTGTAATTATCAAGATTTTACCCGAATATTTGCTTTCAGACTTTCTGATAATGATATTTCAATCTGTAATATCTACTCTGATAATACTTATTCTTGCGGAGTTCACGCCCAAAGTGCTTTTTAGGCTGAATCCAAATCGTATATTACAGTTTTTTGCCGTTCCGCTTTTTGCGATTTTCTATTTGCTTTTTCCTTTGCAGTTTCTTTTTGTCAAAACATCTGAATTCATACTTAAATTTGTTTTCAAATTAAAACTGAGCGGTGAGAAATATTTATTCAGCCACGCAGATTTAAACAATTATATTAAAGAATATTCTTCCGAACATAACGAAAGTGAAAATGTGCTTCCCGAAATACAAATGTTTCAAAATGCTATAGAATTTGGGCAAACCAAGCTCCGCGAATGCATGGTGCCTCGCAATGAAATAGTAGCAGTTGAAGAAAATGATGACACATCTGAACTTTTGAAGAAATTCGTCAATTCAGGACATTCAAAAATTTTAGTTTATTCTAAACACATTGATAATATTGTTGGTTACACACATTCTTTTGATATTTTTTCAACTCCCGAAAACATTAAGTCAATTATTAAACCTATAATTTATGCCCCGGAAACCATGCTTGCCAAAGATGTTATGCCATTGTTAATTCAACAGCACAAAAGCGTTGCTGTTGTTGTGGACGAATTTGGCGGCACATCAGGCATGATTACACTGGAAGACCTGATTGAAGAAATTATTGGAGAAATTGAGGACGAGTTTGATGTGGACGAACCTGTTGAAAGAAAAATAAATGACAACGAATTTGTTTTATCAGGGAGGCTGGAAATTGATTATTTAAATGAAAAGTATCAGCTTGATATACCCGAAAACGATGAATATGAAACCATTGCCGGGTTTATTATCCATCAAATAGGACGAATACCCGCCGAGAAGGAAATTTTAAATATTCCCCCGCTTATTATTTCTGTGGTTAAAGCCAGTAATAAACGTATTGAACAGGTATTTATACAGAAATCAATACACAATAATTTATAACAAATTATTTTCTAATTTCACATAATATTGTACATTTGCAAACTTATTTAAAAAAGATATTTTATGGCAATTATAGGAAAATTAAGAAAACATTCAGCATTAATTGTAATATTGATCGGTGTTGCTATTGCCGGTTTTGTTTTACAGGATTTATTCAGGAAGGGCGGCAGGGGTAGCGGGGATGTTGATTTTCTTGCAAAGATTGGTAATGAAAAAATTGCCAGAATTGATTTTGACCAAAAAGTTGAAGAACAAATTGAAATTATAAAACAAAATCAGCAAAAAGAAAACCTGACTTCTGCAGAGAATTTTCAGGCAATGGCACAGGCATGGGAGCGCTTGGAACGACAGATGATTATGCAAAAAGAGTTTGAAGAACTGGGACTGGCTGTTGAATACAACAAAAGCATTACAGCCTCTATTTCACCAGAAGAACTATACGAGCTGATGCTGGGAAACAACATGCATCCTTATATTGCCCAGACATTCACCGATCCGAATACGGGCAAAGTTAACAAACAACAGATACAAAATATTGTAGAAAATTTTGACCAGCTAAGCGATGAAGATAAGATTCAATGGAAACGTCTGGAACAGGGTATCAAAGAAGACCGCCTTAATACAAAATATAATAACCTGGTGGAAAAAGCTTTTTACATGCCCAAAGCTTTTCTGCAGCGTTATGCCGACGAAGCAAGCCAGACAGCCAAATTGCGGTTTTTCGGAATAAAATACCAGACTATTTCCGACAGTGCTGTTACAGTAGCTGAGGAAGATTATAAGAAATTTTATGAAGACCACAAGTATGAATATGAGCAGGAAAAATCCTGTGATATTGATTATGTTATTTTTGAAGTGGTCCCCTCAAAAGAAGACCTTGAAGCTATTAAACAAAAAGTGGAGAGCTTATATAATGAGTTTCAGGCGCTGGCACCCGTAGATGTTGAAAGCTATGTTAAAGCCCACAGTGATGAAACTTATGACAGCAGCTTCTTTAAAAAAGGCCAGCTTTCCGTGAAACTGGATTCTTTTATGTTTGCATCAGATGTTGGCGCCATTATTCCCCCTTATCAGGAAGATAAGGCATATTATATGGCAAGACTTGTTCAGATAAAAAACAGACCTGACTCATTGAAAGCCAGCCACATTTTAATTGCATATAAAGAAGCTCCAAACCCATTGCAAAATATTACAAGAACAAAAGATCAAGCAAAAAAAATTGCCGACAGTTTATATGAAGTGGTAAAAAAAGATGCAAAAATTTTTGGCACTCTGGCTTCCGTGAATTCTGATTTCCCTACAGCAAATAAAGATGGAGGCGATCTTGGATGGATTGTTGACGGAGACAACGAAATGAAATTCTTTTTTGACTCTGCTTACGTTTTAAAAACAGGAGATGTGAAAGTGATTGAATCAAGCATGGGTTATCACGTTTTGTACCTTACAGATAAAAAAGAATCTTACAAGAAAGTTAAGGTTGCTGTTCTAAAGAAAGACATTAAAGCAAGTAGCGAAACTTTTAATAAGTACCTAACAGATGCCAGTGCTTTTGCAGGCGAAAACCGAACCGCAGAACAATTTGAAAAAACAGTAGCGGAAAAAGGACTGAACAAACGTTCAGCCCAGTTTGTCAGGGAGATGGATTATTCAATACCCGGTTTGGAATCAGCAAGGGGCATCATTCGTTGGGCATTTAACAAAGACACGAAAACAGGAACAGTATCAGAGCAAGTGTTTGATGATGATGGGAAATATATAGTAGTTGTTTTGAAAGAAAAACGCGAAAAAGGTATTGCACCTCTGGAGCAGGTGAAAACATATATAGAACCCCTTGTGAAACGCGAAAAGAAAGCAGAAAAAATAGTTGAACAGATAAATACTGCAAGTGGAAACGATTTGTATCAAATAGCTGCAAAAATAAATGCCGTGGTGGATACCGTGGATGCATTGACATTGTCAGCTTACAATTTCCCTGATTTCGGGCCGGAACCGGAACTTATTGGAACCATATTCACTCTGAATAAAAACTCCGTGTCAAAACCTATCAAAGGAAAGATGGCTGTCTATAAAGTTGTAGTTGACGATTTTATCCAGCCGCCTGCACAAATAAATACGGACATGGTGAAAATGCAACTGGCAAGCTATTTCCGTCAGAGAGTAAGCAATGATTTATTCAAAGCTATAAAAGACAAAACCGAAATTGTGGATAACAGGATTTTCTTTTATTAAAAAATCTGGGAATAAAAATTATTTGTGGCTTACTACTAATTTCTTGGTGTAATAAATATTATTTTCTATAATCACGGAATAAAAATATATTCCTTCAGGTAGTTGATAGGTATCAATACGAACATTTCCTTTTTTCTCGATTAGCTGAAATTTTAAAACTTCATTTCCCATCATGTCATGTAAAACAATGCTGTTCTGATATCCTGCGAAAGGGAAAATATAATTTATGTATGTACTTTTATCGCTGGGATTGGGATAAGCAGAAGAAATGTATAGGTTCTCGTGTATGTCTGATATACCGGCAGGCATTACTACATATTTGGCAACAAAAGAAACAGAATCGTTTGGGCTGTTCATGTCAAAGAATGTGTACATAACATAAGATGTGCCTTCGAAACCCTTGGGGTCGTACTCGCCAACAAAACTTGAATTGTTAGTTTCCCCTGCATTTATAGCCACATAATCGTCAGACACGAAAACATCAGCACCCCAGCAACTGCCTGCCCAGCAAAAAGTTGCTTCTGCGCCGGGAACCAGAAAATTTATTTTTTTTCTCACCTTAACATTAATTGAACTTGTCCCGTTATTTGTAACATACATGGGACAGGTCAGCAAGGGGCCTAACGCACCGGAAACTGTTATTTCAGTGCCGTTGGAGACATTGCCGTCGTCATTTGATAATGTAAGATTCTGGCCTCTTGTAGTCAGAAAGGATATTAAAATAATGGTTGTGAGTAGTATTAATTTTTTCATAATTTTTTTATTGATTTATAATTTTCATCTTACTAAGTAACTCGTACAACAGCAAAAATAATACAGAAAACCTCGTTTTTTTATAGTTTAACGAAATATTAACCTCGATTATTACAATAAAGTGCCCGATTTTTGTTTATTAATCATACTTTTGTATTGTTAAGCCGTAAATATCATGAGATTAATATTTTTATTAGCATTCACATTGTTGTTTGGAGTATCTCTGGGTATTTGTCAGACAGAACAGCAACATAACCCCTTTACTAATAAAAAAATTCCATCAGTAGAAATAAAAACACTTGACGGAAAAACCATGAATACCGGTGATATTTCTAATGACGGCAAGCCGATAATACTTAGCTTCTGGGCAACCTGGTGCAAACCCTGCCTGAACGAACTTTCGGCAATTTCCGATGTGTATGACGAATGGGTAGAAGAAACAGGGGTAAAACTTATTGCAGTTTCTATTGATGATTCAAAGACCAGCGGAAACGTAAAGCCCACCGTGGACGGAAAAGGTTGGGATTTTGAATGTTATCTTGACGTGAACAGCGATTTTAAACGCGCGATGAATGTGAATTTAGTGCCCCATACTTTTATTCTTAATGGCAAAAACGAAATTACCTGGCAACATACTTCCTACTCTCAGGGCAGCGAAAAAGAACTTATTGAAATAGTCAGAAAACTCATCAGCGAAGACACTCCATCTCCTGAAAAATAAGCAATTTAAGTTTAATGATGAAA
Source organism: Bacteroidales bacterium (assembly GCA_023228145.1). Taxonomy (NCBI): domain Bacteria; kingdom Pseudomonadati; phylum Bacteroidota; class Bacteroidia; order Bacteroidales; species Bacteroidales bacterium. The sequence continues at coordinate 38,220 of JALOBU010000022.1, forward strand.
TATCTTAAAACAATAATCATCCTTTTGGTTTTTTGCGCTTTTTCATATAGTGAAACAAAAGCGCAGGGAATTGAGAAATTTCTTAAAAACAGTCAGGTCAGCGGCAATTTTCAGTTTGACGGGATGTATTATATTGAGGATTCTTCGATAGGAGCGCCGGAAGTTCCGCAAAAAGTTCTTATGAATGCCTTTGCAAACATAATATACTCCAATGGGCCATTTTCGGCTGGCCTGCGCTTTGAGAATTACCTATACGCATTGCAGGGCTTTGACCCAAGATATAAAGGCATAGGCATCCCTTATCGTTATGTTGCCTTTGAAAAAGATAAGTTTGGGTTTACCATTGGTAATTCTTACGAACAATTTGGTTCCGGGCTTATTTTCAGAGCCTGGCAGGATGCATCACTCGGATACGATAATTCACTGGATGGTATAAATATACGTTACAGCCCGTGGAAAGGTATTACACTTAAGGGCATCTGGGGCATGCAGCGGTTTTATTTTGAACGAGGCCCCGGTATTGTTCGGGGGGTGGATGGTGAGTTTGCCATAAATGATATTTTTAACAAGCTGAATGATAAACAACTCAGGGTGTCTGTGGGAGGTACTTTTGTAAGTAAATATCAGGAAGCTTCGGACCCAGTGTACAACCTGCCCAAAAATGTGGCTGCTTACGGGGGCCGTGGCAGTATCAATTATAAAAACTTTGAAATAAAAGGCGAGTATGCCTATAAAATAAATGACCCTTCCTATATTAATAATAAGATATACAAATCCGGTAATGCCACCCTGCTTCAACTGACATACAGTCGTAAAGGACTGGGCCTTTATCTTGCAGCCATCCGGACAGACAATATGAGTTTTAAATCCGACAGGGAAGCCGAAGGAACAGACCTTAACATTAATTATATTCCTTCTCTGGCAAAGCAAACCACATATGCCCTGCCCTCAATTTTTGTTTATGCAACTCAGCCTAAGGGAGAATTCGGTGTTCAGGGGCAAGCCATTTACACCTTTAAGAAAAAAACAAAACTGGGTGGTAAATACGGCACAAACATTTCTGCGACCTATGTCAGGTATAATGCCATACATAAGGCAAAGATAAATGATGAAACGCCGGTTGACTCCTCCGGCACATTAGGCTATCGTTCAGATTTTTTTAAGTTAGGAAAAGATGTGTATTATGAAGAGTTTAATTTTGAGTTTTCTAAAAAAATCAACAAACAATTTAAGCTGATATTTAATTACTTTTATATAATGTATAATGCCAGGATAATTGAGGGACACGAAATACCAGATGTGCATTCTCATACAGCTCTGGTTGATTTGACTTATAATATCAATGACAAACATTCACTAAGAGCAGAATTGCAACACATGTATGCAAAACAACACGAAGGTTCATGGATTTATGGGCTCTTAGAATACACTATTGCGCCAAAATGGTATGTTTCCGTTTCAGACATGTATAATTACGGAAACCCCGAAAGTAGTAAGCGTTTGCATTATTATGGTGTGTCTGCAGCTTATGTTACCGGAACAACACGAATAGCCTTAAACTATGGCCGCCAGCGTGCAGGATTTTTCTGTATTGGAGGCGTTTGCAGGTATGTTCCGGCCGCCAATGGCGTTACACTTACCATCACTTCAAGCTTTTAAAAGGAATCCGATGAAAAGAAAATTTATACATATTACTTTTTTAGCTGCTGCATCGGCAATTATTAGTCTTGTTTCCTGCGATAAGATTTACCCGCCCTATATGAACGTCACAGACGTGTCGGACTGCTCTGTGCCCGACTTCCCTGCCGATACACATCATGTTAAAACAGTGTTGCTTGAAGAATTTACCGGGCATAAATGTATCAATTGCCCCGAAGCTGCATTTTATATCCATCAGATTAAACAAGACTATGGTGAAAAAATAATTACACTTGCCATACATGCAGGAGGCTATGCCACTCCCGACGAAACAGGAGATTATGCTCTTGATTTAACTACGGATATTGGAACCGACTATAATTCCCATTTTTCAATAAATTCTTGGCCCCGGGCTATGTTTAACAGGGATACGATAAACAACCAGAGAACTTTTGGAAATTCTTCATCATGGGATGGATTAATTGCTCAGATAATTAATCAGCCGGCAAAAATTTTTATCCAGATTATCAATGATTATGATAACACAAACCGGAAACTTTGCACTCACGTGAAAGTAACCTTTCTTGAAGATATGGATATAAATACCAAGCTGGTGGTATTGCTTGCCGAAGACAGCATTAGCGGTTTTCAGAAGAATAATAATACAACCTACGGAGCGGTTCCGGATATTTCAAACTATATATTTAATGATGTACTGCGCGAATCATTTAACAGTGCCTATGGCGAAAATTTAACTGCCGGAGGGGTTTTGCAGGATTCTGCAATAATAAAAACCTATAAAAAATTCCTGCCTTCAAATTACATTGACAGGCATTGTAAGGTTATAGCCTACGTTTATAATTCGGATACGGAAGAAATAATTCAAACGGCAGAAAGGCATGTGGAATAAGTTATCAGAAATCGTAATGCCTTCCGGTGATTGACATTCTGAGCCCCAGCATCAGGGTGTGAGAATAATCATGATATAGTTCCGAATCCGAACTGCGGTAGTAATATTCTAATACGAAACGAAGATTATTTTTTGGATTAAGAAGGTATGCAACATTTAATGAGTAGTAAGCTATTTTAGTTTTTATGCCCTGTCCTATTGTATTTAAGTATGGCTGAACAACAACATTGTTTAGGGTTGCATCATAAGCATCCCAGGCAGGCTTGTAAATATCCTGCCCGAAATCTGAATGAACAGTGTCAAGTCCGGTAACAAGATAATTAAAATGCCCTTCAAAGAACCAGCGCTTGTAATTATAACGCAAAAACATACATGTTTCCCAAAAATTGGCACCGGCAGGATGAGCAAGCGGCTGGTTGTAATGCCCGTAATTTTGTATCACAAGCCGGTGTGCATAGGTATAAGGACGGGCAAAATTAAATTCAAGCTGAGCCGAGAGATTTTTAATTTTAAAAAGGTCATACGATTTAACACCTAACTGCCATGCAACTTTATTAGTCCAATACCCATAAGTCAATGTTGAATCGTTGGGATGAATGATGTGTTTTAAACGATTAATAATGCCGTTTTTTACTTCTCCGAATATCAAATCGTCAATTAAAAATTGCCCGTAAAGCGAGGTTTTTTTACCCACTTTCACACGCAGGCTCACTCCAAGTAAAGAATTATCAGGTGAGCCACGCGAAAATTCTACTGGCCTGAAAAAGATAACCGGGCTCAGGTAACTTATTTCAAAGCCACGGTTGCCGGCAGTATCTTTTCCCTGCCAGATAATAGCTTCGAAGAACCCCAGATTTACCCTTTTTGATATGTCCCAACTTAGATAATGAAAGGCACCGTATTTATTTTCCATGTTTGTCCATCTGGAAGAACCGGTACCCGACATATCTTTAAAGTTGGTGTATAAGTTTACCAGTTTTATATGCCAAACATTAGTGGTAAGTTTTAAATAAGGATAATTATATGCGGCGTCTGATAAAAAAAGTGAACGGTAACCGTCTCCCCAGAAGTTTTTACCCATACCGCCTTCAAGAGTAAAATACTTTAAAAACCCATAGGATATATATCCGCTGTAATCAAGGTAGTCGTACCCGCCGAGAGAAGAACTATAGGCATACCCTTGCCCGGGAACAACACGCGTTATCTCGATTTTTTTTTCCAGAAACTTTGGAAAAGAAGACTGATGGTAAAATAAAGTACCGCCAAAAGAAAGTTTTTTGAAAAAATCCGCCTGGATATTAGCGCCGATACCGGTTTCAAAAAGCGCTTTGTTCTCTGACATGTCAGTGCCCCCAACGATATCAAACAAGGGGTCGGAAACGATATGAACTTTCTGGGTTTTAAACTGAAAAATGTTTTCTGTGAGTGCTTTTGTGTAGAATTTATTTTGTTTAGGAATCTTAAAGGCATACAAACTGTCCACATCCTCAACCGGAACTATGTCTTTAAGATAATAAGGCTGTACATCAGGATGAAAATCAACACGGTAAGGATACAGCCTTGCATTGAGTACTTCGCGGGTACCCCAAAAAACTTCATAATGATTTTGTTGTGCAAAAGAAAAACTACCAAGGGAAATCATGGTAATTATAAGGGTAATATGTAGTTTTATCTGCTTCACAAATTTCTAAAAGTCATGATAGATATTAGTTAACGAAGTTTTTAATCCGAAATAAAAATAATGAGTCAATTTTTCCTTGTAATCATTTTTGATATATCTGGCATTATAACCAACTTCAAATAATAAATTTGTTTTAGGGTTGAAAAGGTAATATGCTCTTACTCCTGCATTCAGTATTTCTGTGTTAATACCTTGTGCTGTTTTATTCCCATCGGCCTGGTATCCATATTGAGCAGAAACCTGTGACAAAAATACATCCTGCCCCCAGTTAGTATTTGTTGTATCAAGCCCGGCAACAGCATAATTGAATTGTGCTTCAGCAAATATTCTCCGGTAGCGGTAATTTATAAAACCTGTCAATTCTCTGAAATTGGCTCCGAGAGGGTGTGTCAGAGATTGATTGTAATGAGTATAACTCTGCAGAGGATAAAAATGCGAATAGGAATACGGGCTGACCTGATTGTATTCCACTTGCATATTAAGGTTTTGCAAACCAAACATACCGAACCATTTTCCACCGATTTGAAACCCCCAGTTATTTCCCTGATAACCTTTGGTAAATAACTTTTTTAATTTCAGGTTATCTACCATCAGCTGACCGTAAAACCCAAGTGTATTCAAAGGTTTATATTTTGCAGTTATGCCTAGCAGCGCATTATTTTTATTATTCAGGGAGTATTGTATTGTGTTCACCAATATCACAGGTATAAGGCTGCAGAAATTAAATTTTGTGTTTTTTGCAGAGGAAGTAAACATGATGCCTTCAAACAAGCCCAGCTCTACTTTTTTTCCTATCCTGAACCCCGCAAAATTGAAGGTGGCCGGTTTGGTTTGGTAGCCATGATACCATACATAAGGTGCGTTCAGCACACTATCTGTGTTCAGGTTCTGAAATGAAGCAAAAATAGTTTGATAATAAAACCACTTATAATTGACAAATACTTTCAGGAAGGGATATTGAAAAGTATTGTCCGAAAGCAGCAATGAACGGTAACCGTCGCCGATAAAATTTTTATCGAACCCAAACTGAAGATTCCAGTGTGAGTCAGGGCTGTAAGAAATCAAACCGACCGGGGTTCCAAAATCATAGCCTCTCGCTTTAAACTCTTTCACACGCCCCGAGCCGGGAGCCACTTCGTATTTTTCAATAAAATTGCTTACATAATCGGGGAAACGCGCCTGTGTTTCGTAATATTTGCTGATAAAAAAAAGTTTGTTGCTTATCACCCCCCGAATCTGAACTCCACGTGTGTTGTAATACAGGCTGCGTGTGTCGTTAAAGGAATAGCCATATCCAAAATTAAAAAGCGGGCTGACATAGAGGTGGAAATCCTCATGGTTAACAACAAACAAATCTTCGCGAAAAATTTTTCTTTTAAACCAGCGTTCGTTATCACCGGCTTTTTTACAGCCCGGTGTCAATGCCGAATCTGTAAGGATGTATTGCCCGACAAAACTATTATTGTAAGGCTTTAGTGCAGTAAAAACTTCAGCATCTTTATGATTAAGGTATTTATCAAGCGCAAAATTTATATCACGTTGCAGGGGAATGTTTTCTTGAGCCAGCCCGCTGAATGCAAACAGAACAAAAAACAATAATATGCTGCAACTTTTCTGCATAGTCTAATGTTTTCCTTCGATAATGAGTACAATTTCACCTTTTATAGGTTTTTCCTTATATTTTGCAAGCAATTCTCCAAGAGTCCCGCGGCTAATTTCTTCATGGATTTTGGTAAGTTCTCTGATGACGGCAGCCTTGCGTTCAACGCCAAAGGTTTCTGCACATTGCTCCAGGGTTTTCAGCAGGCGGTGCGGCGATTCATAAATAACCACCGTGTTTTGTAAATCAGCAAGAAAAGTAAGCCGCGTCTGCCTTCCTTTTTTATGAGGCAGAAACCCTTCAAAATGAAAGCGGTTGCAGGGCAGGCCAGAAACCACAAGCGCCGGGACAAAAGCCGTGGCCCCCGGCAGGCATTCCACCTCGATGCCGTTGGCAATACATTCTCTAATCAGCAAAAATCCAGCATCGGAAATTCCCGGAGTTCCCGCATCGCTTATCATTGCCAGAGTCTCACCAGATTGTAACCGAAGCATAATGTTTTGAAGGTTGCGGTGCTCATTAAACTGGTGATAAGAAATTAACTTGTTGCTGATAGCATGGTGTTTGAGCAATATACTGCTGGTGCGGGTGTCCTCGGCCAGTATCGCGTTAGCTTCTTTAAGGATACGGGCGGCACGCAGCGTAATATCTTCAAGATTGCCAATAGGCGTTGGTATGATATAAAGTTTCGGCATGACAGATATTTAGGCGAAATAAAAGTAAAAAAAAATGGCGGAAAATCTTAAAATATTTTATTTCGTGAAAAATTATTATATTTGCAACCCTTATTTGCGGAAGTAGCTCAGTTGGTAGAGCACGACCTTGCCAAGGTCGGGGTCGCGGGTTCGAGTCCCGTCTTCCGCTCAAAAAAACTCCTCTCGAGCAGGGAGGATTTTTTTTAAACAAGTTCTTTGTTGCCCTGGTGGTGGAACTGGTAGACACGCAGGACTTAAAATCCTGTGACCATTGCGGTCGTGCGGGTTCAAGTCCCGCCCGGGGTACAAATTCAGAGTGAGAAACGAGAGCGAAAATTATTGTAATTTGTTACACTCCCTCGCTGCCGCACGATTATATCGTGTGGCATATTAACCTTATATTCATCTAACTACAATAATATCATTAACCAATCCTTTTTCACCACAATAATCTCTGGCGCTGCTATAAATATAGTCTTCCGGCTTATAAACCAAACCGGCTTCGACAGGATTGGTATGGATATAATTTATTTTTTCCGCAATTACTTTATTACTCCAAAGTTCAATAGGATGATTATCATGTTGCCAAAACTGATATCCTTCTACATTTGATGATTTTGATGCCGATTCCTTAAAGCATGCGAGTAATAATTCTCGTCTGCTTTCGCGTGGATTCTCAGTTATTTCTCTTACAATTTTTTTACTTGTGAATCTTTTAAAATCTCCCAATACCTGTTCCGGCAACAACCCATTAACAATTCTGAAAATCAAATGAACATGATTTGTCATGATGCACCATGCAAATATCTCCATCCCTTTTTCTTTCTGACAATAATGCAAACTATCTATAATAACTTGCTTATACTCATTTCTTGTAAAAACATCAAGCCACTCAACCACAGCAAAACTTGTAAAATAAGCTCCTTCTGGGTTATGAAACTTATAATTTCTGCTCATTTTTTACCAAATAGTTATGTTCAAAGTTAATGTTTTTTATAAAGTAAAAATTTTTTAAACCACACGATGCAATCGTGCGGTAACGGGGAGAGCGAAAATTATTGTAATTTGTTACACCCTCACACTTACTCTCACACTCACTCTCATTACCACATTACACGACCGCAAAACACAATAAAATGTTTGACTTCGAAAAACTTGAGGTTTATTATAAGGCAAAATCATTTCATTCTGGTATACGAAAGTTCATTAACACACAAAGGCTGGATGTTACAACTAAGAACCAACTAAGGAGAGCAGCTTTTAGCGTTGTGCTTAATATCGCAGAAGGTTCTGGCCGATTTTCTAAGGCTGACAGGCGCAATTTCTTTATCATTTCACGCAGTTCCATTTTTGAGTGTGTGGCAATTCTTGATATATTAAAAGATGAACAAATGATAAGTTATGAAAGCTTTCAGGCGTTTTACAATGATGCCGAAGAGTTATCAAGAATTCTGTTTGCTTTGATAAAAAACCTCAGCTCATGATCAGAATGAGAGCGGTGAGCGGGTACTTATATTTTTAATGAACCCCCTGTTATTATAGGTTTTTCTGAGGATTTTATTTTGTCCTGTATAAACATTGCAGAAACATTTCGGATTTTTTCTTTTATTACGGTTTTTTTAGTGTAAAAAAATATATATTGCAAAAAACTCCTTCTTTTATTTTAGTATATTTGAAGGTGCAAAACTAAAAAAATGAAAAATTTTTTATTTTGCTTTTCTTTTGATAAATATCAATGATATGATACAGGTTGGCGCTCCGAAGACTCCTTCATGGTTTTTCGCCCTTGCCTCTTTAGCAAGTCGTAGTACCACTTGGAGTGGTGTTACGACTGCATCTTCAAAAAACAAATTTTATTTAGTTCGCCTGTCTGCTGCCGACTTCGGGCTTCTAACTTCTGACTTCCGGCTTCTTCGACAAAAAAAGCACAAACATCAACCCGGCAACTATTACCCCGCTGCTTATTATCACAAACAAATTATCTGAACTGCCAAAAGTTTCAAAATTAAAATCAACCATTCCTCTTGCCGACAGCCATGCAACCACCACTGCCAGGCCATTATTTATAAAATGTACAATTATTGGCACCCATAATGAGCCCGACCAGTAAAATATGTACCCCAGAAACATCCCCAGCAAAAAGCGCGGCAGGAAGCCATAAAACTGCAGGTGAAACGCACTGAAAATCACCGCAGTTACAATAACTGCCACATGAACATTTTTAAACCATTCTCCCAGCAAACGCTGCAGCACACCCCTGAAAAAAAACTCTTCTCCAATAGCAGGCAGGACAGCAATCATCAGAATATTTATAAAAAATCCTCCCACAGTGGCAGTATCCAGAAAAGCATTCGTTACAGCTGCTGCTTCGGCTTCGGAATCACGCATCCATTTTTCAACACCTCCCAATTGCTCAGGCAAACTCATGTTGCCGTTAAATTCTGTAATAAGATTGATAAGAGGAAGTACCAAGATAATAATAGCTGCCGCTATCAATAAAGAAAAAATTTTAAATTTATTAGAAAGCTTTAAATAATGAGAGATATTTTTCCCTGCACACATAGAAAAAACCAATACCGGCACAATAAATATGGCAAGCTGATTGACGACCTGTAAATATTTTAACTGTGCAATAATTAAAGGGTCAGAATAATCGGGAGCAGAGGAAAGGTTCTCGATAAATGATTTCCCGAAAAACGGCACAGCCAGCACCAGCCCGAAAATATTAACGAGTAACAGGCTGCATGCAACAATTATAATGAAGTACACAAGTTTAAGGTATGCGGGTTTTACCTGCAGAAAAGGATGAAATACCATGAATTAATTAGTTTTCCGGCCTGCAAAAATGCAATTATTTTTCAGATAATATTAATTTTTCTCTGTATTTTCTTTTGTTTTGTGCTTTATGGAAGGAAAATTTTATATTTACTAAAAAATATTATGGACCAACGCCATCAGGAATATATTGAATACTACAGGGTGCGTATGAAAAAATACGAAAACAATCCTGTTTACAAAAATAGTTATGAAGCGGAAAAAAACATTTTTGACGCCATTCAAAACAGTACCAGCCTTGAAGAGTTTCGCACCAGGCTGGAGAATGTAAATCTGCCTCTCAAAAACGCAATAGCTCTTACCAAAGACAAATCGCTGGCACGCAAAGAACTTTATGAAAATATCAACGAACCCATACGCAAAAAAGCTTCAGAGCAAACTCTTGACATGATAGAAACGGTGCAATCAGTGAACGAGCTTACTCAAAAAGCCAATGAAATTGAGGCTGCAGTCAGCATTGAGGTTTCTATCGACCTTTTTACATCTTATTTTTACAGTGATTTTATTGCCCTTGAAAATATTGAAGTTTGGCAACAAGCAGAGATACCTCCGGAATGGCATAAAGAAATTCACGAAGAGTGGGTAAACGAGTCTTTAGCCGAAGGCCGAAAGATATGGACGAAAGTGGTAATTCCCGAATCACAGAAATGGAAACCAGACTGGAACTTTGATTATAAACTGATATGGGAAGACCGCCACCGCCGCCTTATTCCGGTGCCAGACGAAGTAATAATGAAACGTATTGAGCAATTTAAAACATACAGGGGGATATAACATGCCGGTAGAAAAACAATATTCCGATTCGATGCTGGGCACTTTTCGTAATATGTATCAGGAATTGCTGGATAAAAAAGCATCCGGAGAAGCATTTGACAAACTTAAATCCATCCTGGACCGCATGGAACAGCTTGCCGTGGAATTGGACGACCTGGGTTCGTTTTCTGCAAAACTGACCACCGAAGGACTTTTTGTTCAATTCAGCAATTTATATTCTGAAATATTAGGCGAGTTGTCATCAAAACAATACTCAAAAACAGGCAGTGATGAAGAACTGATGGAGCAAACATTGAAAGCTTATGAAGACGCTTTAAAAAACTATGAAAATGAACCCAAACAAAAACCGTTGTATGATATTTTAAAAGAAATTATTGATTTGGGACGGTCGGGGGTTTCCTATCCTGTTTTTTTAAAAATCTGTGAAGAAAAAGGTTTATACAAACATCTGGAGGGTAGTATTATTGCCCGTGAAGGATTAATGGAGGAGAAGACATTTAATGAAATATTCTGCATGCCTCTTCCTTTGAAAAAAACTGAAGAACTTATACAAATATATGATGAGCTTGCCTCTCAATCGCCATTCGGTACACCCGACAGTTTTCTTTTTACGTTGAGGCGTATTCATAAAGACTGGGAATACGAACCGTTGTTGAACCGGTGGAATGCAATATGCCGTTGCTGGGACAGACTCATGGAGCTCATATATGACTGGCTTGATTCTTTTTGCGACTTTGCCCCTTATGATTTTCGCTGGATGTCAATGGAAGGGCCACAAAAAACCATGCATAATATCAAACGCACTAATGACTGTAATCCGGGTTTTTTAAAAGAGAGAGAACGTATTTTTTACGAATATTTTCAACTCAAATGGGATGATATTTTTATGCATGAAACTTATATAAACGAATACAACGCCGGCCGCATCTGGTATTCTGACGAAACGATTGCATTAATTAAAGAAACATATCCCATATGCAAGCCGTTTCAGAAACCCACAAATGAATTAATAAAAAAGGCTGAAGATATTCATCACAACAAACGTTACCAGCGCATAAATTCATTTCAGCTTTCTGATGAGAATAAAAAGCGGCTTCAGGAATTAATAGGAAAAGAAAAGTTTGAAAAATATTATGGCATAAAAAAAACCTGATTTTTAATATCAGGACTTATAAAACTTGTTTTTGATGTGTCTGTGTTTTTTTGGCCTGCAGTATACTGGCATTCAACTCAAATCCCACCAGCAATGCAATTGAGTTAAAATACAGCCACATCATAATGACAATAATCGTTCCTATGGAGCCATATAGCGCATTATAACTGGCAAAGTTGTTTACATAGTATTTAAATCCTAATGTACTGACAACAAATAAAAACGTGGCCAGTGTTGAACCGGCAGAAATAAAACGATATTGTCTTCTTCTGGCAGGTCCCAAATAGTAAATAAATGAAACAACAAAAAAAATCATCATAAAAATTATTAGCCATTTAATAATTTTCAATACAAACAAAAGCACACCTTCTCCAATAATTTGAGTTGATATCAGGTATTGCAGGCCGGCAGTACCCAGCATCATCAGCATAACGGACAGAAAAATTATAAATGTTAAAATGACCAGCAGCGCAATGGAAATGGCATATTGCTGCCATAGTTTTCGTGTTTCGACATCATGTGCGGTATTATTGAATGCAGTAATAAGGCCAAGAATTCCGTTGGATGAAAAATACAGTGCAAGTATAAAACCCACCGACAAAAGTCCCCCGTGCTGCCTTGAAATGATATCGGTTATTGTTGTGCTTATAAGTACAAAGCCGTTTTCAGGCAAAGCCTTTTTAATAATATCAAGTAATGTTGTCTGGAACCCCTCAACGGGTATATATGGAATAAGCGTGAAGAGGAAAATAATTGCCGGAAACATGGCCAAGAAAAACTTAAAAGCTACAGAACTTGCACGTGTGGTAATGGCGCCATTGACAAGCCCTTTCAGAAAAAAAACAACCACATCATACAGCGGCATGCCATCAAAGCCGGGAATTATTATTTTTTTTGTTGCTATCCTGAAAAGCCTGAAAGTTCTGGATGAAAAAATCTTTTCTTTAATGTTTATGTTTTTCTTCATTCTATGGCTTTTAAACTTAGGTCAAGGCTGCGTATATGATGCGTTACAGCGCCTACGGAAATAAAATCCACACCGGTGAGGGCATATTCACGTATGTTTGTTAGGTTAATTCCCCCTGATGCTTCCGTTTCATATCTGCCCTGAATCATTTTAACTGCTTTTTTCAGGTCTTGCGGTGTAAAGTTATCAAGCATAATGCGGTGAACACTACCACAATTGAGGACTTCTTCAAGTTCTGTAAAATTACGAACCTCAATTTCAATTTTTAATTTTTTTCCGAGTTTTTTTAAATATTCATTTTCAGCAATAATTGCCTGTTTTATTCCTCCGGCAAAATCCACATGATTGTCTTTTATCATGACCATGTCGTAAAGCCCCATTCTATGATTCTTTCCTCCGCCGATTGCAACAGCCATTTTTTCAAAAATACGCATATTGGGCGTGGTTTTTCTGGTGTCAAGCAGTCGGGTATTGGTTCCTGCAAGTTGCTTTATATAAGCATGTGTAACTGTTGCTATTCCACTCATACGCTGCATATAATTCAGCATGGTACGCTCAGCTATTAGCATGGAGCGGCAATTGCCGGTCACTATAAAAACGATGTCGCCTTTTTTGATTTCATCGCCATCAGAAATAAATTCATTAAAAACTATTTCGTTATCAACAGCGTTAAAGACTTTTTTAGCAATTTCAATCCCTGCAATAATTCCGTCTTCTTTTACCAGAAGTTTCATTTTGCCTATAGCATCTTCAGGTATGGTGGCCCGGGATGTATGGTCGCCTTCGCCAATATCTTCTGCAAGGGCTTGGGCAATGTGTTGAGCAACAATATCCATAAATATTACTTATTATATCTAAGACTAAATTATAAAATTACTTTATTATTCTGAGATAAAACTATTCTTCTTCAAATTGAAGCTGGTGAATCAGAAGAATGTTATCCTGACTTCTGACGTTTAGTGCGGTAAAATATTCCATTTTGAAATCAGTTTCTCCAGAGGGCTTTTCATAATGCTTTTTATTGGCGACCGAAAAGTGAAATTTTCTTTCGTTAAATTATCTTG
>JALOBU010000023.1 GCA_023228145.1 Bacteroidales bacterium
ATAAAATTACTTTCCACCAACACTCTTGAGCCCGCCGGTTTCCGGGTAAACATCAAAATGCCTGATATTGGCGGGCATAAAAGTGAGCACGCCATACTGCGAGATAAGGAATTTTCCACTTATGTTTACAGTGTTTGAATTGTAAAGTTTCACTTCGGCATAATCGGGTATGCGGTAATAAAAACCATGTTGCTTGGTTTTCAGGGTGTCTTTTCCGGTTTGATATGCCTGCAGCGCTTTGGTGTTCTCTGATTTATTTATTGATAAGTAAACGGGCTCTCCGTAAGGATCGCCGGTTTCGAGCACACCATGCAGCGTGGAAAAACGGAATAAAGGAACTGAATCCGAGGGCTTGTCGGCCTTGGGAATGTAATTAAAACTGTAAGTAATCTTCTTTGTGAAGATGATGCCGGTAAAAAGTTTGCGGTATTCATTTTCAAGTTTTTCCAGCTCTTCGTTCATAAGTTTAAAAGTTTCTTTGTCGTAGTTCACTTCCTGAAACCCGCTGATGAGGTTAAAACGGTTATCTTTCACCTTGATGATGAAGTCGGCTGCATCTTTCGCTTTCTGCTCGGGTGTTTTTTCAACCATCGAACGTTTATACGTTACTTTCTCAACGGTGATTGAATCCAAATTGACCTTCTCAATGATCGTGTCCACTTTTTCAAACAGGTTCAGGTCGGTATAATACTTAAAAATATCCGGGAACACGTTTCCTGCTTCATTAAAAACACAAACAGGTTTCTCCGGCGATACCGTATCCTTATGTTTTTTCGTCCCCAAAATAATCCCCGATTCATCAAGCGCCATGCGGAATTGTTCCATCTCACTGCTGCACTTTTGTTTCATTTCAACAAAAAAATACTGCTGCGGGTCAGGCTCGCTGATTGAAGAAAGTTTTAGCTCGCTGATTTCATAAACAGTACTGTTGTTTTTTATCACATTTGTAATGCCTAAGTATTTCTCCGCAAATTCAGCATAAGGCCCCCTGATTTGTTCTGTTTTGTTCACAACAACATCAATCTGAATGATATTCCGGGGCAATGCATAATAAAAACCTTCCCCTTCAGCAGGATCACCTGATTCACCTATCCGGCTTATATGAACAATGGACTTTGAACATGAAAAAATCATCAGTGAACTGAGTAATAAAAAACAATACCTTTTAATCATTGCTATTATTTTTATGCAAACTTACAAGTATTTTACAAATAATAAAAACGATATTTTCCATTAAAATGAATCTGCAAAGGGACCTGACAAATTAATTAATTTGTAATTTTGAACAAATTACGCCATGCTATCTAAAAAGACACAATATTCATTTTATGCCCTGGTTCACCTTGCAAGAGAGTATCAGAAAGGGCCGGTACTCATCAGCACCATATCTCAAAGCGAAAAAATTCCTAAGAAGTTTCTTGAAGCCATACTTCTGGAACTTAAAAAAAACGGCTATGTCGAAAGCAAAAAAGGCAAAGGAGGCGGTTATTTTCTGGTGAAACCACCCCAGCAGATAAATCTTGCAGAAATATTACGTTTATTTGAAGGCGCCATTGCCTTGCTACCTTGTGCTGCCTACAAATTTTACAAACCCTGTACTCAATGCAAAGATGAAAAAAAATGCGGCCTGCGCTCAGTAATCAAAGATGTTCGCGAAGAAACTGTTCAGTTACTTAAAAGTTATACATTGGCAAGCGTATTAAAAAAAGAAAAAGAATTAATGAAAAAATAATTTTTTTTACAAAATAGTCTACTATTTTAGTAGACTTTTATATATTTGCAGAAAATTAAATCATTTATATGAAAAAATTATTGTTTTTGCTTAGAATAGCTTTGATCTCAGTATTTTTTTCATGCACTATTTCATGCAACGGCCCAGTAAAAGAGCAAAAATCAAAAGATTTAAAAGGAAAAATTTCCATTTCCGGCGCTTTTGCGATGTACCCTCTTACGGTGGAATGGGCTGAAGAATTTAAAAAAATACATCCTGATGTTACCATGGATATATCTGCGGGTGGAGCCGGCAAAGGTATGGTAGATGTGATGAATGGTTTGGTGGATATAGCTATGTTTTCACGCGAAGTAAGCCCGGAAGAAAAGTCAAAAGGGGCTTGGTATATCGCAACAGCAAAAGATGCTGTTCTTCCCACCATCAACAAATCAAACCCTGTGTTTCCTGAGCTTGCAGTTAAAGGGCTTAAACGGCAGGATTTTATAGACATTTTTATTACCGGTAGCAGAAAAAACTGGAGCGGGCTGGTGAAAACCAGCAATAATAAGATAAACCTTTATACACGTTCTGATGCATGCGGTGCAGCCGAGATGTGGGCCAAATATTTAGGCAAAAAACAGGAAGACCTGAAAGGGGTTGGTGTTTACGGCGACCCCGGAATATGTGATGCCGTAAAAAATGATAAATACGGCATCGGTTTCAATAATATAGCTTACGCTTATGACCCCGCAACCAAAGAAAATTATAATGGTATAGGCATAATTCCGCTGGATATCAATGAAGACGGCATAATAGACAGCACTGAAAGCTTTTACGACAATCTTGATAAACTTATAAACGCAATAAAGAAAGGACAATTTCCCTCACCTCCTGCCAGGGAACTTTATTTCATCACCAAAGGCAAACCTGAGAAGCCTGTTATTATTGAGTTTTTAAGGTTTGTTCTTAATGAAGGGCAAAAATATGTTCATGAAGCAGGCTACGTAGAATTAAGTGATGAAAAGGTCAAAGCAGAAATCGAAAAACTGAACTAACAACGCCAACTAATGTTTTTTTCTAAGCAGGAAAAAATCAGCACAGCCATCATGTATGTGTTTTTGGGGGTGATTATTGCGCTTCCGTTAATAATGTTTATAGGACTTGTCATAAAGTCCGGACATGTACTTCAGGAAAACTCATTAATAAATCTTTTATTTTCTACCGAATGGAAGCCTTTTCAGGGGAAATTCGGGTTTGCATCTTACATATACAGTTCTGTTCTTGTTACTTTGCTCTCGTTACTGATGGCAGTTCCTTTGTGCCTGCTCACAGCCATATACCTGACATACTATGCACGCAGTATTTATCTTAAAGTGATGCAACCGGTAATTGACATTCTCGCAGGAATTCCTTCCATCATTTATGGTATCTGGGGTGTGTTGCTCATTGTCCCGCTGATATCAAAACACATTGCTCCATTTTTTGAGATAGAATCTTCTGGTTATTCCGTTATTTCAGGCGCTTTGGTGCTTGCAATCATGATAACGCCTTTCATCCTTAACATTCTAATTGAAATTTTCAGAAGCATTGCCAAAGAATTGCCTGAAACATCCATTGCACTGGGGGCAACAAAATGGCAGACCATAAAATTTGTTGTTCTGCGTAAAGCATTCACAGGTATTGTTTCCGCTGTGGTGTTTGGCCTTTCAAGAGCTTTCGGCGAAACCATTGCTGTGCTGATGGTGGTCGGAAATGTAGCTCAGATTCCAAAGGATATTTTTCAGCCTGCTTACCCTTTGCCTGCTCTGATTGCTAATAATTTTGGCGAGATGCTTTCCATCCCCGGCTATGATTCTGCCCTCATGTTCGCTGCACTGATATTGCTGGTGATAGTAATGTTATTCAATCTGGCAGCACGCTGGCTTATTTCACGATATGAAGTAAAAGCATGCCTATGAGAAAAAAACTTCTTGTATTCGAGGAATCATTTTTTAAGTTGCTGATGAAAATTTCCCTGGGACTTCTGGTGCTTATTCTTTTGCTCATTATTTTCAGTATCTTTTACAAAGGCATGCCGTCATTATCATGGGAAATGATTTCGCAAACGCCGAAAGGCGGTTATTATTTCGGCAAGGGCGGTGGTGTGCTTAACGCCATTATCGGTTCGTTATATCTTGCTTTTGGCGCCACACTGCTGGCTTTTGTCATCGGCTTGCCTGTAGCCATGCTGATGAATGTCCATCTGAAAAAACATAAACATTTTGTCAATTCCATACGTTTTCTTCTGGATATCTTATGGGGAATTCCTTCTATTGTCTATGGCGCTTTCGGATTTACCCTGATGGTTGCCCTCGGCTTGAAAACATCTTTGCTCGCAGGTATCATCACCGTAGCATTATTTATTCTTCCTATCATGATACGAGCCATGGATGAAGTGCTGAGAAATGTGCCTGCCGGACTGATGGAAGTTTCTGTGTCGTTAGGTTCCAACCGCTCGCAAACAGCTTTCATTGTGTATCTCAGGCAGTGTTCATCAGCTATTGTTACTGCGATTATGATATCTTTCGGAAGGGCAATAGGAGACGCAGCCTCTGTGCTTTTCACTACCGGTTATACCGACAATATTCCTACATCAATAACACAACCTTCTGCGACGCTTCCTTTATCCATATTTTTTCAACTCTCCTCTCCTATTCCCGAAGTGCAAAGCCGGGCCTATGCTTCAGCTGCCATCCTCACCATATTAATATTGATAATCAGCGTTATGGCACGCTTATTATCGAACAAATACAATAAAAACAAAATCTCCTGAACATGCAGCCGAAAATCAGCATACAAAACCTGAACCTGAGTATAGGAAAGCATCACATTTTGAAAAACATAAATCTGGACATACCACCTAATCAGGTTACTGTCATACTCGGGCCTTCGGGTTGCGGCAAAACCACTCTGATGAAATGCTTAAACCGCCTCATTGACCTGGAAGAAAATATCAGCATTCAGGGCAACATATTGATTGACGGTGAAGATATACTCCATACTAAATCCGATTTATCCAGCATACGTAAAAAAATGGGACTTCTCTCCCAGCGCCCCTATCCACTGCCGATGAATATTTTTGACAATATTGCTTACGGACTCAAAATAAACAGAATTGGAAACAGAAAGACAATAAAAGAAAAAGTGGAATTTTATCTCAAGCAGGTGAACCTTTGGGATGAAGTGAAAGACAGACTCAAAGAGCCTGCTTCACGTCTTTCTCTGGGACAGCAGCAACGATTATGCCTGGCACGCGGCCTTGCCGTGGAACCTGAAATAATCCTTGCAGATGAGCCCACCTCAGCACTTGACCCGCTTTCCAGTGCAACCATCGAAAAGAAATTTATTCAGCTGAAAGATAGTTATACTTTAATAATGGTTACTCATATTTTACGGCAGGCAAAACGTGTTGCCGATTATGTAGTTTTTATGTACCTGGGTGAAATTATGGAATGTGGTAAAGCCGAAGATTTTTTTAATAATCCAAAGCAAGAAATCACAAAAAAATACCTGCAGGGAATATTTAATTAAGAGTTAATAATAGCTTAACATAATTCTTTATATTTAAGGCTAAATAAGCCAAAACTTATAACCATGATGAAACACCAGGCATTTTTATTGTTCATTCTGATGATAAGCGGCAACAGCATTTTTGCCCAGTTCAATCTCAGCGCCGAATACCGCCCCCGTTTTGAGTTCAGAGATGGATTTAAACTACTTCCTCCCGAGTTCGGGCAAACACCTGCGTATCAGGTAAGCCATAGGCTGCGGCTGAATGTTGGATTCAAATGGGGTATCGTTAACACATATATTTCTATTCAGGATTACCGCATCTGGGGTGATGAACCCATGAAAAAAGATGTTGCCGGCCTGAGTCTTTACCAGGGATGGGCAGAAATAAAGGTATGCGACAGTTTTTTTGTTAAAGCCGGCCGCCAGGAATTTGCTTATGACAATCTCAGACTGCTTGATAACGGGGGATTTAACCAGAAGGGGACAGTACATGATGCGCTCCTTCTGAAATACAATATCAGGGGATTTTCGGCAGACCTGGGTCTGGCATATAATCAGTCGAGGGATACAATAAACTCCACCGATTACAACACAAGCCTGGGCAACTACAAAACCCTGAGTTTTTTGTGGTTGAAATTTAAAATGAAAAATTTCGGCATTCAGGGATTCCTTATAGCTGACGGATACCAGAAGAAACTTACAACAAACACTATTTATTTGAGGGGAACCCACGGCGGCACTATAAGCTACTTTGGAAAACATATCACTGCTGAAGGCCGTAGTGCTATACAATTCGGGAAGGATGAAACAGGAAAGCTTATCAATGCATGGTATGCAAACATTGATTTGACATTCAGGCCTTTTGAATTTTTTAACATCATCGGAGGAACAGAATTCCTGAGTGGGAATAACGGTGAAAAACCCGGCGAAACCCGCGTTAAATATTTTACACCATTATATGGTTCGGGTCACAAGTTCAACGGAAACATGGAATATTTTTCCAAGCCTTCGGGAACAAAGTATTCCGGCCTGATAGATGTCTATGCCAAGCTGATATTTATTATAAAAAATAAGTATAATATTCAGGCAGATATTCATTATTTCAGGACAGGAAATAATTATGTACTCAACGAAACTGTGCAAAGGCCTTACCTTGGCACTGAAGCAGATATTAGCGCAAAAATTCCTATTGTAAAATATGTCGACCTGCAGCTGGGGTATTCAGCCATGTTCGGCAGCAATACATTGGCAAGCATGCAGGGTAGCAGTAAAAAGAATTTCGGGCACTGGGCTTTTGTGATGTTATGTGTGAAGCCAACTATTTTTACATACGATGTGGAAAAAAACAAATAAAACAATTTAATCATGCTGATGAATATTTCTTACTCATATATTTTTCAAAAGCTAAAACCACCTATTTTTATTTCATGAAGTTTGATCTCACCATATTAGGAAGCAGTTCGGCAACACCAACCAATGAGCGCCACCCCAGCGCACAGGTGCTAAATATTGATGACGAACTTTTTTTAATTGATTGCGGGGAAGGCACACAGATGCAGATGAGAAAATTTAAAGTCAAATTTCAGCGCATCAACCATATTTTCATATCACATTTGCACGGCGACCATTACCTCGGACTGGCGGGACTTTTATTCACTTATCATTTGCTTGGCCGCACAAAAGAGCTCCATGTGTATGCCAACAGCGAACTTCAGGAAATCATAGAAAAACAATTACAGGTTTCCGGCACAACACTTATCTTTCCGCTGGTGTTTCACAGCCTGCCGGAAAACAAGCCACATCACTTATATGAAAATAAAAAAATTTCAATAAGCTGTTTCCCTTTGTTACACAGGGTTCCAACACATGGATTTATATTCCGGCAAAAGCACTGCGAACGAAATATAATTAAAAATAAAATTACGGAACTGAACATCCCTGTAAATAAAATCCCTGAAATAAAAAACGGCAGCGATTTCACAGATGCCAAAGGTAAAAAGCACTCCAATGCCGAGCTTATCATGGAACCATCTCCGGAAAAAGTCTATGTGTATTGTTCCGATACCGGGTACTGTCCTAAAATTGTTCCGTTTTTTAAAAACGCCGATATACTTTATCATGAGGCAACATTTATGCACGATATGGAGGAACGCGCAAATGCCAAGCAGCACTCAACCACTGTCCATGCAGCTACCATCGCAAAAAAAGCCCATGTTAAAAAATTAATTATTGGCCACTATTCGGCCAGATATGATGAGTTGGAACCAGTGCTGAAAGAAACACAAAATGTTTTTAGCAACACCGAAATAGCGGAGGAAGGGAAAATATATTCTGTGTAATCCAGATTCTAATATTTTAAAAAACACACTTAACGAATAATTATCAGACTGTATCCCCTATAATAAGTCCTATTTATAAAATGTAAAGAAGAATTCGTATTTTTGTACTTATTTTTATTATTCAAATAAACTTATATACCATAAATACTTTAGAACATTTGCTTTAGGACGTTTTAAAATATAATCAATGACATTAAAAAGAAAAAAATTCATCAGGATATTTGTAATTGTAATTATTATTTTTGTTATGCTTGGGCTTATTTTATACCCTAAAATGAAGCGCCTTTTCGAATCGGGCACCGACACATTCAAAGGCTCATCATTATCTCAGGGGAAAGGGCAGCCCTTGCTGGCAAGCGGTTATGTTGCCGTCCCGACAAAAATGAATGACCTTGTTCACAGTACGGGAACTTTGCTTCCTGACGAAGAAGTTGATCTTTCTTTTGAAACCTCAGGTAAGGTTGTTGGCGTGTTTTTCACTGAAGGCAGCCGTGTTAAAAAAGGTGTGTTACTCGCAAAAATCAATGACAAACCCTTACAGGCACAATTATTAAAACTCAAATCCCAGCTTAAACTTATAAGGGAGCGAGAGTTTCGCCAGCGGCAGCTACTCGACCGCGATGCAATCAGCCGCGAAAGCTATGATCAGGTTTTTACCGAGCTGCAATCGCTTGTTGCCGACAGCATGCTCATTGAAGCACATATTTCTGAAACAGAATTAAGAGCACCTTTTGATGGCATTGTCGGATTACGTTTAATCAGTGAAGGAGCCTATGCTACAACACAAACGAAAATTGTGCGCGTCATAAAAATCAGCCCGTTAAAAGTTGAATTTTCAATTCCCGAGCGTTACGCCGGTGTAGTATCCCCGGGTTTCCCAATAAGCTTTCTTGTTGACGGTGTAACGGAGGCATATTCTGCCAATGTTTATGCCGTTTCTCCCAAGGTGGACGAAAACACTCGCACCATTGTTGTCAGGGCATTATATAGCAATAAAAATGAAGAACTGAAGCCAGGACGTTTTGTGAGCGTCAGGGTATTGTTGTCTCAGATTGACAGCGCGATATCAATACCCTCAGAGGCTGTTATCCCAGAAATGGAGGGCGAAAAGGTTTTTATTTATAAGAACGGTAAAGCAGAAGAAGTAAAAGTAAACCTGGGGCTGCGTACCGAATCACATGTTCAGGTTCAGGAAGGGCTTCATTTTGGAGATACCGTTCTCATAACAGCCATATTGCAGTTACGGCAAGGCCTTCCTGTGAAACTTGATACGCTGATAACTAATAAAACTATTGAGAACCCCTTGCCATGAGTTTAGCATCAACAAGTATAAAACGGCCCGTTCTCACAACAGTATTTTCACTGGTAATCATAATATTTGGCATCATCGGATTGACTTATCTCGGTATCAGGGAGTTTCCAAATGTTGACCCGCCCATAATATCCGTAAATACCAATTACCCTGGTGCAAATTCAGATGTTATTGAAACTCAGATTACCGAGCCTTTGGAGCAGGCAATAAACGGCATTCCTGGTATTCGTGTATTAACCAGCAACAGCAGGCAGGGACGTAGCAATATTACTGTGGAATTTGAATTATCCGTTGATATGGAAACGGCAGCCAATGATGTAAGGGATAAAGTTTCGCAGGCACAAAGGCGTTTGCCACGCGATTGTGACCCTCCTACTGTTTCCAAAGCCGATGCTGACACCCGCCCTATAATCATGATTGCAGTGAAAAGCCCTAAAAGGTCACTGCTGGAGATTTCGGAAATTGCCGACCTTACCTTCAAAGAGCAACTGCAAACCGTACCGGGGGTGAGTTCTGTAGCTATCTGGGGCGAAAAGCGCTATGCGATGCGCATATGGCTGGATCCACAAAAACTGGCAGGCTATCAACTTACACCTCTGGATGTAAAGAACGCTATATTACGCGAAAATGTCGAGTTGCCCGCTGGAAGTATTGAAGGCTCAAACACTGAACTTACTATCAGAGCCCTTGGCCTGATGTCTACACCTCAGGAATATAATGCCCTTATCTTACGGCAAACCGGCGACCAGATTGTCAGGGTGAGTGATATTGGCCGTGCCGAACTGGGCCCGGAAGAATTGCGCGGTATCGCCAAAATGAATGGCGTGCCTATGATAGCCACAGCAATAATACCTCAACCCGGCGCTAATCATATTGAAATTGCTGATGAAGTTTATAAAAGGCTCGAATACATAAAAAAAAACCTTCCCTCTGATGTTACTTATGAAATCGGATTAGATAATTCAAAATACATAAGGGCTTCCATAAAAGAAGTACTGTCAACGATTTACCTTGCTTTTTTTCTGGTGGTCATCATTATTTTTGCCTTTTTACGCGACTGGCGCACCACATTGATTCCGATGCTTGTCATCCCGGTTTCTTTAATAGGTTCCTTTTTCGTAATGTATCTCTTCGGGTTCTCCATCAATGTATTGACACTTCTTGCTATTGTACTGTCTATTGGCCTTGTGGTTGATGATGCAATAGTGATGATGGAAAATATTTATGTAAAGATTGAAAAAGGAATGTCACCGCTTGAAGCTGGCTTTAAAGGGTCTAATGAAATATTTTTCGCTATTATTTCTACTACTTTAACGCTCATTGCAGTTTTTATCCCCATAGTTTTCCTGGAAGGAATGACTGGAAGATTGTTCAGGGAATTTAGTATTGTGATTGCAGGCGCTGTTGCCATTTCAGCTTTTGTGGCCCTTACCCTGACCCCCATGCTGTCAACCAAGCTCCTTAAAACAAGGCACAAAAGAAGCAACACATATAATTTTACAGAGAAGTTTTTTGTTTCTTTTAATAATGCGTATCAAAAATCCCTTAATGCTTTTTTGAATAAAAAATACATTTCCCTAATTATCCTTTTTTCGGCAATTATATTGATTTTTATTTTTTGGAGAAGCATCCCTGCCGAAATGGCGCCCCTTGAAGACAGGTCGCAGATGAATGTCAACATTACCTCTCAGGAAGGAGCTACCTATGATTTTAAACTTAAATATATTGATGAGGTTGATGAACTTGTAAAAAAAATCATTCCCGAGTACGATAAAATAACTACGATGGTTCGAACCGACTGGAGTGTTGTCCAAATTTTGCTGGTTGACCCATCCAAAAGAAAAAGAACTCAACAGGAAATGGCTATCCAACTAACAAATGAACTGCGAAAAAAAACCCGCGCAAGAGCAAGTGTAATACAGCAATCTACTTTTGGCGGGCGCCGCGCAGGCCTTCCAGTGCAATATGTGATTCAGGCGCCCAACATTGATAAACTTCGTGAAATACTTCCGGAATTTATGACAAAAGTACAGGAAAACCCCACATTTGTCATGGCGGATGTTAATCTTAAGTTTACCAAGCCGGAACTTCAGATTGTGATTAACAGGGACAAAGCAAATCTTCTCGGGGTTTCTACTGAAAATATTGGGCAGACATTGCAACTGGCGCTTAGCGGACAACGGTTCGGGTATTTTATCATGAACGGGAAACAATATCAGATACTGGGTGAGTTGGCCCGGGCAGACCGTAACAAGCCCCTTGACTTAAAATCATTATATGTAAGAAACAACAATGGGGATATGGTGCAGCTTGACAATTTTGTTTCCTTGCAGGAATCCACAGCCCCGCCCCAATTGTTCCGGCACAACCGTTTTGTAGCCGCCACTGTTACTTCGGGACTTGCTGAAGGGAAAACCATGAGCCAGGGTATTGAAGAAATGGACAAAATTGCTTCTAACGTGCTGGATGATTCTTTCAGAACATCGCTTGCAGGCGACTCGAAAGACTTTATGGAAAGCTCTTCCAGTCTGATGTTTGCCTTCATTCTGGCCATCATCCTCATATTTTTGGTTCTTGCGGCACAGTTTGAAAGCTTTAAAGACCCGGTAATAGTGATGATGACTGTCCCACTGGCTATTACAGGCGCACTGCTGTTCATGTGGGTTTTTGACATCACCATGAATATTTTCAGTCAGATAGGCATCATTATGCTGGTAGGGCTGGTTTCGAAAAACGGAATACTTATCGTGGAATTTGCCAATCAGCGCAAGCTGGCGGGGATGAATAAATTTGACGCTATACGCTATGCAGCAGCAGCCCGTTTCAGACCAATTTTAATGACCAGCCTGTCCACCATACTGGGAGTGTTGCCCCTGGCAATGGGATGGGGCGAAGGCGCTCAAAGCAGAGTGGCGATGGGGGTAGCCGTAGTGGGAGGAATGACATTATCAACATTCCTGACACTGTATGTGGTGCCATCCATTTATCTGTTTATTTCAAGTGAATCAAAAAGCATAACTAATGAATCCAATAATTCCGTTGAACTTGATACGAAATAAAAAAATAAGCTTTTTGTTTTTTTTCTTTTTTATCCTGAGCCAGGCATTTGCTCAGGAGGTCTATGACCTTAGCCGCTGTATTAAGCTTGGAATGGAACAAAATTTTTCGTTGCAGGTGGTACGCAACAATGAAAAAATTGCTGTCAATAATTACAATGTCGGAAATGCTGGTATGTTACCAGACCTTTCTGCCACAGGCCAGTTTGGGGGCACACTGAACTCTACAAATCAAAGCCTGCGCGACAGCAGCGATATTTCAGCTAATAATATTCATAATACAACGGGCTCTGCCGGTATTGACTTAGGAATTACGATTTTCAAAGGCTTTCAGGTAATCAACACATACAAAAAACTGGGGAAGCAGAGTGAACTGGCAGGGCTCAACAAACAAATGGCCATTGAAAATCTTATAGCGCAGATTGTGTCAGAATACAACAATTATATTCAACAGCTAATTCTCAGTAAAAATCTGGCTTATGCTGTTTCCCTTTCGCGCGAACGTGTCCGCATTGATGAACAAAGGTATTTGCTGGGTGGCGCCTCAAAAATGGAATTATTACAATCCCTGGTTTACCTGAATGCTGACAGCTCAAGATATGCACAACAAAATGAAGTGCTGCGTTCTTCACAGATAAAACTGCACGAACTGATGTCTTCAGAAGACCCCGCAGTGAACATTATTTTGAAAGATACTTTGATTCAAATCAACGAAAGCCTTTCTTATGAAGAACTCTTGTCAAATACTCTTGCTAGCAATACCAGTTTGCAAATTGCATCAAAAAATCAGTCCATTTCCGAATTGGATTACAAAATAATTAAATCACGTTACTATCCTTACCTGAACCTTTCAACCGGTTATGGATATGCTTATAATGCTTATGGGAGCGGCGATATTCGCAATCAACAGGCTTACGGAATGAATTACGGCCTCACGCTCGGAATTAACATTTTTGATGGGTTCAACAGAAATCGTGAAATAAAAAATGCCCGCGTTGAAATTGAAAATAAAAATTTCCAATACAAAGAAATTGAGCAGGAAGTGAAGGCCGACCTGCTGAGTATTTTCTTTGCTTACGAAAATAATATCAGGCTTATACGTCTTGAAGAGCAAAATCTGGAAATTGCCCATGAGAACCTGAAAATTGCCATTGAGCGTTACAAACTGGGAAACCTGTCGGGAATAGAACTGCGGGAAGTGCAGAAGAGCCTTCTGGATGCTGAAGAACGCCTGATTTCCGTTAAGTACATGGCAAAACTTGCCGAAATCTCTTTAAAGCTGATTTCCGGAAAAATCATGGATTATTTATAAGCTATCCTGCTTAAAAAATATTATCCTGTTTCACCTGCACCGTTCCCTGGTATGGTGTGCGGTTGATGATGGAGCGACCCAAAGTTACCTCGTCGGCATATTCCAATTCATCTCCGAAAGAGATGCCCCTGGCGATAGTGGTAATATCAACATCAAAGCTGCTGAGTTTTTTATACAGGAAAAAGTTGGTGGTATCCCCTTCGATAGTTGCAGGCAAAGCAAGTACCACCTCTTTACATGCTCCATCCGCAACACGTGATAGAAGCTCATTTATATTCAGGTCGGCGGGGCCTATGCCGTCCATGGGAGAAATGATACCGCCCAGAATGTGGTACACGCCATTGTACTGGTTTGTATTTTCTATAGCTATCACATCTCTGATATCTTCAACAACACAGATGATGGATTTGTTGCGTTTAATATTGGCACAGATGTCACACACATCGTTTTCGGTGATGTTGTAGCAATATTTACAGTAACGTATTTCCTGTCGCAGTTTCATGATGGCGTTTCCAAGAGCATCAGAAGTTTCGGAATTTTCGCGTAACAGGTGCAACACCATGCGCACCGCTGATTTGCGTCCTATGCCCGGCAATTTTGCAAATTCATTCACAGCCTGGTCGAAGAGTTTGGAAGGATAGGTTGCCACTGCAATAAGTTTTTTTACAAAATTAAGAATAATAAATTTCATTGTTAGGATTTATGCTTTCTTATGTATGATTTTTCCAACAACGCTCTGTTTATAAAAAGTAGTTTTATTCTGCACATCTTCGTACAGTATCCTTAAAAAATCGTTTTTCTTTTAAAAAATTAAATGCATTATTTATCTTCCTGCGCAAGAAAAGATTAATTTTATTGCAGTTCTGAATTCAGCATTTAATATGGAATTTCTAAAAAAAACAGCAACATATCTTCTGGAGCAGCATAAAGATGATTTCAGCAACCTGTGCATCGTGCTACCCAACCGCCGCGCAGGCTTGTTCCTGAAAAAATATATTTCGCAGCTTATCAGTAAGCCGGTTTTTCTTCCGCACATCACTTCCATACAGGATTTCATCGTTGAATTATCCGGCAAAGACTTAGTGAATGAATTTATCGCCCTCACAGAATTATACACCAGCTATGCCGAAATCAAAAAAAACGAAGCCGAGACTTTCGATGAGTTCCTGAAATGGGGAGCAAAGCTGTTGCAGGATTTTGACGAGATAGACCAGCACCTTGGCGATGCACACTATATCTTTACTTACCTGAAGGAAGAGAAAAACCTTGCCCTTTGGGCTCTCGACAAAAAACCCCTTAGCGAATTCCAGGAAAATTACCTTCGCTTTTACACTTTGTTTTATGACATTTACCGGAATTTCTCACAGCGGCTTGCAGAAAACAAACTGGCTACTTACGGTATGTGTTGCCGTGCTGTTGCAGAGTGCATGCAAAAAAACGACTGCCGTATCAGGCATAAAAAAGTTATTTTTTCAGGGCTCAACGCACTCACGCGTTCGGAAGAGTTTATTATTCATAGCATAAAAGACAAAGGCCATGCCGAAATGTTATGGGATGCGGACAAATACTATATCGATAATACCGGGCAGGAAGCGGGATATTTTTTAAGGAAACACTTTAAAGCTTTTCAGGAACCTGAAAAAAAATGGGTAGAAAACCTGCTCTTGCAAGACAATAAATCTATAACAATTACAGGAGTTGCTGGCCATGTGGGACAGGTTAAGTATGCAGCGGATGAAATCAACAACCTTATAAAAGCAGGTGTCAGACCCGAAGATATTGCTGTGATACTCAATGACGAGAACCTGCTGATACCCATGCTGAATTCAATACCTGCTGAAGTTGATAAATTTAATATCACCATGGGATTTCCATTGAAATTATCGCCGGTATATTCATTGATAGACCTGCTGTTTACGCTTCAGAAAAACGCACAAAAATTTAAAAAAGTTAAGAACGCCCATGAACCTTTGTTTTATTTCAAAGACCTGCAACTGTTGTTCAGCCACAGTTACTTTCCGGTATTAACAGGCGAACTGGCTAATGGCCCCGGCCATAATGCAAGTTTCAACAAACTGCTCACAGAAGCAAAAAAAATATTTTACACTACTGCAGAGCTAAAGGCTTTGCTTCAAAACAATGGTATCGTGTTACCGAAAAGTCTCAGCCGCCTGCTTCTTCCATGGAAACAGGAACCAAGCCTGGCCTTGCAAAATCTTACTGAGATGATTTTATTCATCAAAAATAAACTGCCAAAGAAAAAGAATATTGAAACAGAGCTGTTGTTTTTCACATACACCATTTTCAACACGATAAGAACCACTGTTGACAAAGCAAAGATAAACTTCAGCCTGAACACGCTGCATCAGCTTTTTATACAATATGTTTCCAGAGCCACTGTGCCTTTTAGCGGGGAGCCCCTCAGCGGACTGCAAATTATGGGGATGCTCGAAACCCGCACTCTTGACTTTGAAAATATCTTTCTGTTGTCAGTGAATGAAGGCGTGCTTCCAAAGGGAAAGCCCACCAATTCATTCATCCCTCACTCCATCCGCCTTGATACAGGCTTGCCAACATACAAACATAATGAACAAATTTTTGCCTACCATTTTTATCGCCTGTTGCAAAGAAGTAAAAATATTCACATCGTATATAACACTCAGGATGATGATTTCGGTGGTGGCGAAAAAAGCCGCTTTGCCAGCCAACTTCTTTATGAACTGTCTTACCGGAATAAAAACACCGTCATAAAAGAAAAATTGCTGACTATTCCTCCCGGTAAAATTATTAGCGAGCCTATTTACATCACAAAAGACGAAGCGATAAATGCCAAAATTGGAGAACTGGCGGCTTCGGGCTTTTCTCATTCGTCCCTTAACATTTTACGCAAATGCGGCTTGAGGTATTATTTACACTATATCGCCGGTATCAGTGAAGAGGAAGAAATAGAAGAAACCATTGACAGTGCAGAACTTGGCAATAAGATTCACGCGATACTTCATGAAATGTTCCAACCTTTACTGCAGAAAGAAATTTACGAGAAAGACATAGAAAAATGCTTTGAAGAAGTGGACAGCCACCTTGCCAAAGAATTCAGCCCAGGCAGCAGCCATAATTTTGACCTTTTGAGCGGTAAAAACCTGCTAATATTTCACGTTGTGAAAGATTATATCACCGAACTACTCAAAAAACAAATATCCATAGTGAACAGCGCAAGAGAAAAGTATGGAAGCTATCAGGTGTTATTTACTGAAAAAAAACTGGAAGCAGAACTTACCATGCAGCTTAACAATAAAGAACAGCACGTAAAAATCAAGGGTTTTCTTGACCGTATCGATAAAATTGATAACGACATTGAAGTTATTGATTACAAAAGCGGAAACACAAAGAACAAAAACTTCAACCTTGACAAATTACTTGCAGATGTGCAGGAGCCTAACAGCGATTATTGTTTCCAGATGATGTTGTATTTGATACTGTGTCGTAATTTCCAGGACTTTCAGGGTAAAAATATCAGTTGCGGAGTTTGGGGACTGAGACAGATTGATGCTGGGCTCAGCAAAGTATATATCAAACCTGAAGGGCAAAAAGAAAAAATCTATGACCTGAGTGAAGAGCAAATAAAAATGTTTGAAGACTTGCTGGAAAATTTACTAAAACGTCTGTTTGACTCTACAGAAAACTTCACACAGACAAGCAATGAAGAAAATTGCAAGTATTGTCCATATATTAAAATTTGCGGAAAATTGAAGCAGGAATAATAATCTGACAAAAAATTATTATTTTTGCAGTTAGTTTTCAAATAGGGGTGCCCTAAAATAACGGGCTGAGATCAAACCCTCTGAACCTGATCCGGATAATGCCGGCGTAGGGAGTAAGGGTAAACTTAATGGATGGTTTTCGCCTCTATGGCTATCCGAAGTTTAACACAAAAAAATAACAAAAATGAAAAAAATTATGTTAAGTTTGGTTCTGCCAATGCTTATATCCGTTTATGCAATGGCACAACACACCATCTCTGGCACTGTGCGTGAAAAAAATACGGGGCAGGCACTGTTTGGCGCTTCGGTAGGATTCACAGGCTTATTCATTGGAGCTGCCACGGATGCCGAAGGAAATTTTACGATTAAAAATTTAAAAAAAGGCACGTATTTGCTTAAAGTATCCTTTATTGGATATAACGAATACCAGCAAACCTTAGAATTAAACGAGAACATTATTCTGAATATAGTACTTGAGAAAAAAACCATTTTACAGGATGAAGTTATCATCAGTTCAACGCGTGTCGGCGAAAACGAACCATCCACATACACAAATATCAGCATGGAAGAAATACAAAGGGCCAACCTCGGACAGGATATTCCTTACATTTTAAGTTCCACTCCTGCCCTGGTATCTTCATCCGATGCCGGCAACGGCGTAGGCTACACCAGTTTACGCATCCGTGGCAACGACATGACTAGAATAAATGTTACCATCAACGGTATTCCAGTAAACGATGCGGAATCACAGGGCGTTTTCTGGGTGGATTTGCCTGATATCGCTTCCTCTATTGACAATGTTCAGATACAACGTGGCGTTGGAACTTCCACAAACGGTTCGGCAGCCTTCGGAGCCAGCATCAATTTCCAGACCACAAAACTCAATCCCGAACCTTATGCGGAATATAATCTTTCTTACGGCTCTTTTGATACATGGAAACATTCGCTACTTGCCGGAACAGGCTTACTGGCAGGACATTGGACAGTGGATGTCAGGCTTTCCAAACTAAACTCCAGCGGATATATTGACAGAGCAAAATCCGACCTGAAATCATTGTTTTTCAGTGGTGGCTACTACGGAGAAAAAACAATTGTGAAAGCAGTCATTTTCTCTGGAAAAGAGAAGACATACCAGGCATGGATGGGTGTGCCCAAAGATTCGCTGCAAAGCAACCGCACTTACAATCCCTATACATACGACAACCAGACCGACAATTACCAGCAGGATAATTACCAGCTGCTTTTTTCGCAGGAAATCGGAAAACGTTTCCTGCTAAACGCAGCGATGCATTTAACTTATGGCCGCGGATATTATGAAGAGTACGAAGAAAACTCGGATTTTGCATCTTACGGTCTGCCCAATGTCATCATCGGAGCAGATACCATCACAGCCACAAATCTTGTCAGGCAAAAATGGTTAAATAACTATTTTTACGGTTTTACGTTTTCAGGTACTTATAACAACCATAAAAACCTGAAAATAATTTTGGGAGGCTCGGGTAACCAATATCTGGGCGACCATTTCGGTGATATCATCAGGGGCGATTACCTTTCCTTATCAGACCACTCACTGCGATGGTATTTCAATACAGCAAAAAAATCCGAACTGAGCATCTACACAAAAATAAATCTGAATTTCAGCAAAAAAGTTTACGCCTACCTTGACCTGCAATACCGCGGCGTAAAATTCTGCCTCGACAGCATAGATTCTAAACTCCGGGATATAACACAAGCGCATGGCTTTAACTTTTTCAACCCGAAAATCGGCTTTACTTATGATATCAGCAATAAACATAATATGTACTTCGCTATAGCCATGTCGAACCGTGAGCCAAACGGGAACAATTACGCAGATGCCAACCCTGAAAAGCCTAAGCCGGTGAGTGAAACCCTGCTGAATGCCGAAGCCGGATATACCTTCAAAAGCAAATTCGTAAAAAGCACTGTGAACGGATATTATATGCACTACATTAATCAACTGGTTCTTACAGGCGAAATAAACGAAGCGGGCTATCCTATCATGACCAACGTACCAAAAAGCTACCGCGCAGGTATTGAAGTAACTGCAGTAGCTCAGCTTTTTAAGCGGCTGACCTGGGAAATGAATGCCTGTTTCAGCCAGAACAAAATAATTGATTTCACCGAGTATGTGGATGACTGGGACAACGGAGGACAGATTCAAAATAAACTGGGCAATACCGATATTGCCTTTTCGCCCGATTGGGTCGTTGGCAATAATTTCACTGTAAACATTATTAAAAACCTAAATATTTCACTTACAAGCAAATATGTGAGCAGGCAATACATTGATAATACTTCTGACAGGGAGCGTTCTCTAAACCCATATTGCATCAGTAACATTCTGATTGACTACAAATTCAAATTGTCCGTAATAAAAGAAATTGACTTCTCATTGATGCTGAACAATATATTCAACAAAAAATATGAGAACAATGCCTGGGTGTACAGGTATTATTATAACGGAACATACAATGTTATGGACGGATACTTTCCTCAGGCTGGATTTAATTTTATGGCAGGGTTTAAAATCAAGCTATAAAAGCGATAAATTTGATTACATTATGCTCAAAAAGGATAAGAAAACTGCAGTAATTAAAATCAGAGTTTTTTTTCTAAATAATCGATTGGTACAAATCCACCAGTCTTTTTGAAGCCACAGGAATATCATGCTCCGATTCGATTAATTTACGGGCATTTAAACCTATTTGCCTGCATTGCTCAGGCTGGTCCACGCAATATTTGAACTTCCCGAGAAATTCATCCGGAGTATTTGCTATAAGAATATTTTCACCATCGGTATAGTTAATTCCTTCTGCGCCGACAGCAGTTGAAATAACTGTTTTCCCCAAAGCCATGCCCTCAATAATTTTGACTCTTACTCCACTTCCCGACAATAATGGGACAAACATCACTGAATTTTTCAGCATAAATTCTCCGGCATCCGGTACTTCTCCGATAACTTTCATATTAGGAAATTTATACGAATAAATCCATGATGGCATATTTCTGCCTGCTAAATAAACATAAACATCAGGCAGTTGTTCTGAAACAGCTGGCATGCATTTATCAAGAAACCATCTTATGGCTTCCTGATTTGGCATCCAGTCCATGGAACCTATATGAAAAAAAGTCAGATTTTTTTTCTGTTCGGGATAAAGAATGTATTTTGATAAATGCAACCCGAATGGGACTGTTGCAACAGTAACATTTAATCCATAGTTTTTGATAAAATCAGTATCCACATCGGTTATTCCGGCAATGGCATCAACATCTGAAAACACTTGTTCCTCATAGCTTTTCAGTTTTTTTGTCAGGTATGAAAGGTAGTTTCTTTTGATTCTATTAGTTACAGTGCCAGCATATCTTGACCAAATAACATGTTCAATGTTATGAGCCCGCAGTACAATCTTTGCCTTACTGTATTTTCGAATGGTTTCAATATAGGGCGCCACATAAATGGTTTCCAGCTGAACAATATCGTAAGAATTTTTTTTCAGGATACGTTTCAAAGCTTCATGAAAATCAGGAGAATCGAAACGTTCGATGTGAAAAGATTTTTTTGAAAACAGGTTCAAAAAAGCATTTCTCAGGCGTATGCGTGTGTCAACATGAACCAGGGTAAAATTAGTTTTATAGCGATAATCTACCGGCAATGTGTCAATATCCACAGAGAATTTATGAGTATTCATTGCCAGAATGTGCACTTTGTGATTTTCTTCCATCAGTCCGCCAGAAAGGTTGTACATGGCAATAGGGCCTCCTTCTTTCGGGGGATATGGCGATTTATGGCAGAGCTGAAGTATGTTCATTGCTTAGGATTTGGGTTTTATTCTCAGGATTTTTTTTATAAGCCTACATATTTTTTCAAAGAAAATTATCCACCAGTCAAAATTCAGCAGAGAAGAATCGGTGCTGGCAGTATAAGTCAGCACTATTCCTATGGGCAAGTAAATAACCAATGGCAGCCACATTCCTGATGGAGGGGTTAGGACGCCCTCCCTGACAAACTTTTCTCCTGTCATGGAAATGACATGATAAATAATAAAAAACAGGGTGGAAAAGACTACCGGCAGTCCCAGTCCTCCTTTACGGATAATAGCCCCCAGGGGCGCCCCGATAAAAAACAATATCAGGCATGCCAGCGAAAGAGTGAATTTGCGGTACCACTCTATTTCATGACGTGCAATGATTTCTTTTTTCATTTTTATTTCTCTGGAAAAGTAATCTGTCTGCTGTAAAACAGCACGTGAATCGCTCAAGGCGAGGTTCACTATTTCTTTTTGCTCTGACTTTGGAAAGTTCAAAATAAAATTCTCTTTCATGCCTGCTGACTTAAGCGGAAGTAACGATGCCGTGTCGCAACGAAAATAAAAATAATAGTTGTTGGTATAATATTTATAGAAACTCCTTTCCCTTTCCACTCTTTGCATGATAAGGGTGTCAACAGCATCTTCCAGTTGTGACAAGTTCAGCATCTGATAATTATCTTTAAAAAAATCCTCTTTACTTCTAATCATGTTAAGTTCCGTAAGGTCAATGCGACGTGTTTCTTCCTCAAAGTTGGTTCGCTGAAATGGGTTAGAAGGGTTACGATCCCTGTTGTTTATGGGTTCATAATAATTATATCCGTTGTACAAAGTAAACAAGAGCGTGTTTTTATCGGGATTGTGCATTTTACCTTTACCGGCTGCCGTTACGTTAATGTTTCCCATATCTTCCGTATGGTCATAAATGATGACATTGCTGATATCTTCTCCATTGCTTTCTTTTTTTCCGATACGTATCACATACCCCTCCAGTTCCCTGTAGAATACTCCTTCGTTGATGTTCAGGGCAGGTTTTTTCTCGCGGATATCAAACAACAGCACTCCGAATTTGAGGTTGGCAATCGGTAAAATATAATTCGAAAAATATAATGCAAATCCACTGAGAAAAATTATAAAGATAACCAGCGGCATCATAGCACGGCGGAAAGAAATGCCGGATGCTTTGATGGCAACCAGCTCATAATGTTCCCCCAGGTTCCCGAATGTCATTAACGATGCCAGTAACACGGCAAGCGGCAGGGCGAGAGGAACAAATGTTGCAGAAGCATAAAACAGTAACTCGGCCAGCACATACCATTCAAAACCTTTTCCCACCATATCGTCCACATACTTCCACAAAAACTGCATTACCAGTATAAAAAGTGCAATAAAGAAAGTCAGCACCAGAGGGCCCATAAACGACTTCAGAACGAAGCTATAAACTTTCTTCATTTGTATTGTTTTATAGCAAAATTAGCTTATTTGAAATAATTTATGAAATAATTATGCATTACAAAGCACAGAAAAATTATTTCACTAGCGTCATTTCGTTAATAAGCCTCTTTGCTCCGGCATATTTGTCAATAATGAAGAGGCAGTATCTTATGTCAATAGAAATATTTCTGCACATATCGGCTTCATAAACGATGTCGCTCATTGTGCCTTCCCACACACGGTCAAAATTTATTCCAATAAGATGCCCTTCTGCGTTAATCACCGGACTACCGGAGTTGCCCCCTGTAGTGTGGTTGCTGGCAATAAACGCCACATGCATACTCCCGTCATTATCGGCATACATACCATAATCCTTATGATTATATAGTTCTTTTAATTTATTGTCAACGGTATAATCATATATGGTCGAATCTTCTTTTTCCATCACACCGGTAAGGGTGGTAAAATATTTGTAATTAACAGCGTCTCTCGGTTTATATCCCTTCACCTGTCCATAGGCAATTCTCAATGTAGAATTTGCATCGGGATAAAAATTTCTTTCAGGTTGCATTTCCATCAATCCTAGCATGTAAGTCTGGTTTAAACCTGCTGTGATGCTTTCATATTCCGCAATTTTTGCGTCCAGATTTTTTCGGTAAAAATTATAAATACTTGCGCTGAGTTTAAAAGCAGGGTCGTTTTCCAGGGTTTTTACTGCAGAGGGCTTATATCCGTTCAAAAAAGATAACACTTTATCCTGGTCAACCATAAATGATTTTGCAAAAAAATCATCGGTATATTTTCCGAAATCCCCTTTGTAAAGTTCCGCAACTCGTGATATTTCTTCGGGGAGCCATGATTTTTCAAGGCCTTTATAGTAAATTCCAAGTAATTTGCCCATCAGTTCTTTGTCAATACGGCTGTCATAATTTTTAAAAAAACTTTCTGCGGATTTTTTCAATGACTCCAATGTTTTAAAAATTTCCGCATCGTTTTTCTTCTTATTCCTGCTCACACTAATCAATTGTTCATAGGAGCGGGCATAACGAACAATTTCGATACCCAACCCGCATTCTATCAGGTATTCGAAGGCCAGGTTATAGATTCCATATTTTGTATAAACATCGCGAAATTTATCCATCAATTCACCGTAAGTTCCTTTCCTCATATCATCCGACACAGCCCACTTCTGGAATTGTTTTTCCAGCTCTTGTTTTTTTGCAATTATGTCAGTCCTTCTCACACCGTTGTTTTCACCAATCATTTTTTTATAAAAGTTTTCCACATTGGCATATTTTGCAGAATACTGTATTCTGGTTTTTTTGCTTTGTTCCATATATTTTCGGTACACCTGAAGCTTTTCGGCACGTGCCTTAATGGCCGCAGGATTTTCGAAATTTACTATGCGGTCAACAGCGTAAGAAACCAGATATTCGTTGGTTCTTCCGGGATATCCGAATACGAATGTAAAGTCGCCTTCCTGAACGCCTTTCGTTGATATTTTAAAATGATAAGGTGGTGTATAGGGGACATTGTCTTTTGAATATTCTGCAGGGTTATTGTCCTTGTCGGTATAAATACGAAATACAGAAAAATCCCCTGTATGGCGTGGCCACATCCAGTTATCTGTATCACCTCCGAATTTTCCGATGCCAGAAGGAGGCGCACCTACCAGACGAATATCTCTGTAAACCCGCGAGATAACCAATATGTATTGGTTCCCGTAATAAAAAGGCTGAACTGTTACCTCGTAGCTATTATCTTTTGTGTGTTCTTTTATAATTGCTGAAATCTGGGATTCAATTAATACATCTTTTACTTCTTTGGGAGTTTTGTCCGTGGTGCCTTTGAGCACTTTTTCAGTAACATCTTCCATGTATGTCAGAATAGATACTTCCAGTTTTGTGTTGGGAAGTTCTTCTTCAAAAGAATTAGCCCAGAAACCATGAGTAAGGTAGTCTTGTTCAACGCTGCTATGCGATTGTATGGCGCTGTAGCCACAGTGGTGGTTGGTAAGTATCAGGCCTTTTGAGGAAACTATCTCGGCAGTGCATCCGCCGCCAAACAGGCAAACGGCATCTTTGAGGCTCGGTTTGTTAAGGTTAAAAATGTCTTCAGCAGAAATTTTCATTCCCAGGCGTTTCATTTCTGCTTCGGGACCTTGCGACAGCAAAATGGGGAGCCACATGCCTTCGTCGGCTTTGCTGGAAGAGAACATAACGAAGGTTAGCAGGAAGATTGACAGGATTTTTTTCATATAAGATTTGATTTAAAAATTGGTCAATTTGAAAATTTTATAATTTGAAAATTGTGGGGCATGTTGTTACTCTTTAGATTTTATTTTACATAATTAACAATTTCATGTCATTTTCAAATTAATCAATTAAAACATTTTCAAACTGATTTCTTACAAAGAGGCTATTACGGAAATCTCTATCCTCGCATCCTTCGGCAAACGTGCCACCTGAACGGTTTCGCGGGCAGGATAGTTATCCTTAAAATATGCGCTGTACGCCTCATTCACTTGAGCAAAGTCATTCATATCGGCAAGAAAAATAGTTGTTTTCACCACATCTGAAAAGTCCATGCCGGTTTCTTTCAATAGTGCGGAAATATTTTCCATCACCTGTCTGGTTTGCACAGAAATATCGCCTTGCACCATTTCGCCAGTAACAGGATTAATAGGTAACTGTCCGGAAACATATAAGGTTCCGTTGTTAAGCAATGCCGGGCTGTATGGGCCTATAGGTGCCGACGTCCCTGGAATGTTGATGGTTTTTCTCATATAAAAAAATATTTTGATTAATACAAAAATACATATTATTGACTGACTAATTAACGACAGTTTTGCAAAATATTATTATTGTAAAGAAAATAAACAATAAAACCATGACACTTATACTCACACGTAATGATGTTATGTCTGCCCTTACCATGAAGGACTGCATGAATTTTGTTGAAAACGCTTTTGCCGAACTCAGCAAGGTACTACGGTATTGCCGATACGCATCGGGATTACGCCTCCCGAAGGCCTTGCTTTTGTTCATGCCTGTCTGAAAGTGATGGGGCGCTTGCAATACAGGATGCTGCCACAGCAAAACTTGTTTACGACAAAGCCCTGGCAACAGGTGTAGGCGCTAATATTGACATATAGGAATTATTACTGTTGCTCTAAACAGGAATATAAATCTTTTCTTTTAACTCTCTGTATTCATCATCGGATTTACTGTCAAAGGTAATACCACCTCCGCTTTTATAGAATAATTTATCGCCCTGCTTCTCAATAAAACGAATCATCACAGCGCTGTTCAGGCTGCTGCCGTCAAAATAACCGAAGACACCGGTATAAAAACCGCGGTCGTATTGTTCTGCTTCTTTAATAATTTCAACTGTTTTCTTTTTCGGGGCACCTGTAACTGAACCCGCAGGAAGCATCGCCTGCAATATATCGCCGATATGCTCCCTGTAGTTTGATGGTAGTTTACCACTGATAGCAGAACTTACCTGAAGCAACGTTTTGTTGCTTGTTTTAATTTCATCAATATAACGAAATTTTTCAACGGTAACTTTTTCCGATACTATGCTAAGGTCGTTACGTATCAGATCAACGATAGTGTAATGCTCAGCGGTCTCTTTGGGATCGCTCATAATTATTTCACGGGCATTAGGGATTGAAGCATCTATCGTGCCTTTCATCGGGTAAGAAAAAATGCGGTTGTCCTGAATTTTTACAAAAGTTTCCGGTGAAAAACAGACAAACGAATTCTGATACCAAAACTTATATTTCGATCTTGCAGCAAAAAAAATATCCTTTAAGCCCAAATTGCAAGTTACTTCCGTAGGAAAAGTGAGGTTAAGCAGATAGGTATTGCCGGCTTTGATATGCTGCTGGACAAAGTCAAACGCTTGCATGTACCTTTCTCTGGCAACAACATCCACCACTTCAATAGCAGCCGGTTTTACTGATATAGTATCAGAAAAGTTCCTGAACCCTTCAATATCAAACAGTACTGTATTATTTTCAACCTTATCAATTGCTGATACATAAAGCCCTTTCATATCAAAATCTATGATAAACAAAAAAGGCACTCCTCTTTTGCCTAATTCGTTCATTTTTCGAAAATCAGCCATAGCATTATTTTGCAGAAGTAAAAATAAACAAAAAGAAGACAGACCTAATAAACAAAAAATACTGTAACAAATAACTATTCACTGTTAACTGTTCACTGTTCACTTCTAACTGTTCACTGCTAATAAGCTCCGTATCTTCTCCGCAGGAACCACTCCGCCGAAAGCAATAGAATAATCAAGGTGAGCACCCATATCATGTTCACTAAGTCACTGAAGCTTTTTCTGGAGTACGATATTGATTTCACATCCTCGCGTACTTTAAGCAATTCGGGAATTCTGCTAAGTTGCCCGGGATAAAGCATTTTTCCGTTATTTTTTACCGACATGGAATACAGCATCTGGTGGTCGGCAATAAGGTTAAGAGCTTCCACATTGACAGGCACCACACTGAAAGCGCCTGATTTCTGCAAAAGTTCTCCTCCTACTTTCACCTGTGCATTGTAACGGTATTCTCCTAGTGGAAACACGCCTGCGTTCAGGTGATAGGCATGGGCTGTGCGGCTGAATGTGTATGGAAAAGATTTATTTTCGGAATTGATAATTGCTATTTTCACTTCGGGTTCGTTGATAAGCTCGTAGCTTTCGTTATATACTTCAGCATCAAACTCCACGGGCTCGTTTTCCATGAAACGGTTTTTGTTGTTAATCCGGAACCTGCCTTTATCCACTTTCACCGAAAGAAATTGTATCATTTTGTTGGTAAGCTCGTTGAAAGCATTGTGGTTCGCCGACTGCAGAAAGTTGTTCAGCCGCCAGCGCCAGATGCCTTCCCCGGAGATGATGCCTATTTTGGAGTCACCGGTATTGTTAAACATCAGCAAGGGCCTTTGTGTCTGCACACTGCCAATTTTCTGGTAAAACAGAACATTGATAGCATTGCTTATGTTGTATTCACCAAAAGGCACCAGCAAAGCAGGATAATTTGCCGAAAGTTTTTTCAGCTCATCGGAAATGGTGAACAAAGCAAAATCGTTTGCCACAGAAGGCGCGGCTTCATCATATTTGTCGGTAGATTTCTTTATGTTCAGTCCTGTTTTCAATGAATTGAACATGGAAACATCACTTGAAGCACCAATAACAAACAATACCGGTACTTTCTGTTCGCTGATACCCTGCAGCAATGCCTGATGGTTTTTGCCTTTAAAAGGAATCTGGTGCAATATGACCATATTGTATGCACTGACAGATTTGTTAAAATTATCGGCGATATACGCTTCCACCTGGTAAATATTGCTGTTTTCGATGCTCTGTTTGAGCGCAGCCACATCGGGATGGGGAGCGCCGGCCAGCAAAAGTATTTTTTCCCTGCCGTCAAGCACTTCCACATACACATCCTGCACATTGTTTATGATGCTTATTTCTCCGGGCAATGCCGAAATGCTGATGCGGTAGTGCTGAACCCCCGGCTGTTTCGACTCCAGCACCACCTGTGTGGTTTCGATATAGCGCTCACCGTTAATATCAAGGGTTTTACTGAACAATGTTTCGTTTCCTTTGCTGACAATTAGTGTAGCTTTCTGCCCGAAAAATTTATCGGCGGAAACAACAATTTCAAGAGGGAATTGGTTACCAAGGTAGCTGATGCGGTTATAGTTAACCCTTGAGATAATCATGTCTTTCTGGATGTTTGTATCTCCGAGAGCAACCGTATAAAAAGGGAATTTCATTTCGTTGGCAAGATACAAGGGGTTGCTGCCTTTGTTATACAACCCGTCAGATGCAAGCACCACAGCGCCAATATTACGGTTGGCATAGCGCGCCTGAACCTCATCGAACAGCTCTGCAAAATCCGTTTGTTTATCATTAAAATCAAATGTAGGTTTGTCTGTAACCTTGTCGCCGAACGAAAAAGTTTTCACCTCATAATCGTCTTCAAGTTTCTCTATCAGTTTTTTCATCTCCTCTGGGTAATCCGTTCTCATTGCAGCAGAATCTTTATGAAATAACAGCGACTGTGAATTGTCCTGTGCAACGATTATCAAAGGTTTTTCGATAGTGCGCTTGCGTGTCATCACCAAAGGTGAGAGTAAAAGAAAGGATATCAGAAAAATAGCCAATGTGCGCAGTACAAAAAATATCCTGACCAGCGACTTTTTCCATTCATAGCGCTTTTCGCGGTAATAAAGCATAAAGGCATAAGCTAAGCCCAGCAATAGGCATAAAGGTAAGAGCCATAAGGAATATTCGGTGATAATCTTAAAGCTCAAAGTGTATTATTTTGTATTAATAAAAATCCTGACATAAATATCACCCTCCGGTGCCCACAAAATAATCTTCCTTTTCTGCAAATAAAATATTGAATGTTGTCAGGCTACCATAGATACGAGTGATGTATTGCTGCATGTCCACTTTTTCATGGTCGGAAAGTTTTGGGTGGCTGTTGATATTTTGTTCCAGCACACGAAGACGGTCACGAAGCATGACTATCTTATGAAAAAAGGCTTCTATGGGGATTTCTTTAGGTTTGAGGTCAGTGTTTCCGGGTTGCATAATCAGTTTTCCGCCTTCCCATTTCTCACCCATATCCACAACTTCCTGCAAAGTGCCGTATTTGTCAAGGAAATATTTCAATATCTGCTCAAAG
Source organism: Bacteroidales bacterium (assembly GCA_023228145.1). NCBI lineage: Bacteria > Pseudomonadati > Bacteroidota > Bacteroidia > Bacteroidales > Bacteroidales bacterium. Next base: position 29,020 of record JALOBU010000023.1, read on the forward strand.
GCTTCGAGGTCAAGGGCAGCTACTTCGCTCCCGCCCTGCTCTTCGTTATATTCAAGCACTTCCAGCTCGCGGTTGCTTTTTGAAAATTCTATTTTCCCTCCGCGTGTAAAAATAATTTCATAATTAGAAATATTCACTTTGCTGACCACTCCTTCGCCATACTTTTCGTGGTCAACCCGTGTGCTCACCGTGAGTTCCTTTTCCATAATTTAATTTTTAAAACCTTTTAAAACTGATGCCATGCCTGATTTCTCACATTTCATTTCGGGCTCTCCGAAGTATCTGGTGTTGGACGCCCCTGATGCTTTAATGTCCAACTTTGTAATGATATGGAGCTGAACATCGGCAGTTCCCGACACTTCTGTATTGGCAACATCAACAATCATTTCTGATGCATCAAAGCGGCATGCCCCGGAAATGGCAAAATCTGCTTTGGAAACCACGCCGCTCAGTATAGCCGCTGAGCCTCCCGTAAAAGATGCATCAAGTTCCACACAGTTCATCTCAGCTTTTACCGAAGATGCCCCAGAAATATTCAACTCTAACTTGTTGAATTGAAGTTTTTCATTGGCAACAAGGTCAACGGCTCCCGACAGCTCAATTTTTTCAAGTACTGCACAGGTAATGTAAATGTTTATTCCCTTCGTACTGAGCATGATTTTTTTAGCATCCACCTTAAGTTTGCCTTTCACAATTTTCGTCTCAATATGCTCCAAAAGATTTTCGTCGGTTTCTATTTCAATTTTCGTTGTGTTGCCTGACATCAAAAAAACTTTGAATGGCCCGCTGATTTGCAAAGATTTAAAATCTCCCGCTTCCCGTGATATTTTTTTTATTATTCCGTTTCCCTTTACGGGGTCGGAATTTATACAGGAAGCCATATTAAACAGCAGAGTGAAAATAAAGATACAAGAAACAAAAATATGTTTTTTCATAGTGCATTTATTTTAAAACAAGTTTGTCAATAACCGGTTTGTCAAAATAGCTATTCAGACGTTCCACTATCATGGATTTTATCATATTCAGCTCGCTGCGCACCACAGAAGAATTTAACTCAACATACAGGGTGCGTTTGCTGACCCATAATCGTGTGGTATGCCCAGCTATGGCCTTGCCAACTGTTTCTTCCCACTTATCTGCAACATTATATCGGTTCAGTTTATCGCTGAAATTATACTCTTCGATTAGCTCCTTAATAATATCTTTCAATGGCCTTTCTCCGTATTTCATCAGAGTTCAATTTCGTTAGCGTTGTTGCCGGCGATAATGAACACTTTGCCCGGCGAATTGATTTTTTTTATGGTGTACACGATTCTTTCTTTTTGAGTGTCGGTGATAAAAACCTGTCCGAAATTATTTTCGGAGGTCAGCTGCACGATATGTTCCACCCTCTCATCATCAAGTTTGTCAAAGATATCATCAAAGAGCAACACCGGTTTGTAGCCTTTGGCATTTTTGATATAGTCGAACTGGGCAAGTTTGATAGCAATGGTATATGATTTTTGCTGTCCCTGTGAGCCGAATTTCCGCAAAGGGTGCCCGCCTATAATAAAGTTCAGGTCATCTTTATGGATTCCTGCAGTGGTATAAAGAACGCTGCGGTCCTTTGACAGTGAGGCCGCCAACAGTTCGGTAAGAGGCGCATCGTTAAGCTGTGATTCGTATTTAAGCTTTACTTTTTCTTTATCGCCGCTGATAAGCTTATAATATCTGTTGAAATAAGGCTCAAAATCTCTGATAAAATTATCTCTTTTGCTGTGAATTTTCGTTCCCAGTGTAACAAGCTGTGTATCCCATATTTCAAGGGCGTCGGCATCAAAGGAGCGGCTTTCAAAAAACAATTTAAGCAGTTTATTGCGCTGAAAAAGAGCTTTGTTATAGTTAATCAGGTCATCAAGATATATCCTGTCGAACTGGCTGATGAAACTGTCGAGAAAACGCCTTCTTTCGTCACTGCCGCTGTAAATCATATCAGAATCATGCGGTGAAACTATCACAACGGGAAACAACCCGATATGGTCGGCCAGGCGGCTGTATTCCTTTTTGTTCAACTTCACAACCTTTTGGTGGCTGCGTTTCTGTGTTACAAGTACTGTTTCGGGTTGTGTATTCTGTTTTACCCAGCTGCCCTGTATGGTAAAAAATTCCTGGCCATGGCGGATATTCTGGGTGTCAATCACATTAAAATAACTTTTACAAAATGACAAATAATGTATAGCATCAAGCAGATTGGTTTTCCCTACGCCATTATTTCCTACAAAGCAATTAATCTTCTCTGAAAAAAACAATTCCGTTTCTTGATAATTTTTAAAATTTTTAAGAGATAGTTTTTTCAGGTACATGATTTTCAGTTTGAAGAAAAGCCTATAAATAGATTCCCAGATTTTTTATTGTTTCCAAATATCATCTGGTGAATAGACTTGTGGGCGTTCAGTATTTTTAAGCCCCACTGGCTGCCGAAGTGCATGCGGCACGAATACACTGCGTTTTCACGGGCAGTATGTGTGTTTTTCTGATACAATATTAAAAAATCTTTCAGGTCCTGGTAAATATCGGCAAGGTTTTCAGAGATGCTGAGACTGTCTGCTTCATCAGGATTGCCGGGTATTTCGCTATCCTCAAAGCGGTCGCATTTCCCAATTTTGTTTCGCAACAGGTTAAATATACGTTCCCAATCTTCCTGTGTTACATATCTTTCGGTAAGCTCTTTGTTGACCGGCTCTATATCCGGCAACATAGAGCCCTTAATATACACCAGCGGAAGCACACGCTGAAGGTAGGCAAAAATAAAAGCCACATCGTATTTTTCAATTTCTTCAAGAAACAAACACAATTCGTTAGCCACAGTAATAAATTCAAGGACATTTTTAGATTTTACCATATCCTCAGATTCTTTCTTCATAGAATAATTTTTACAATAATACAAAAAAATAAATTATGACTGTAAATTTGCTTTTTCAAAAAAAACACTTACATTTGTCTTTTAATCTCTTAAAAAAAGTAGTTTAAAAAATCTCAAACAATTTAGCACTGAAATAACGCAGAACCCTGCATTAATATTTTGTTGTTTCAGTGTCAGGAAAAATATTTTTTCTTTTTTTATTTTCTAAACCAACCACAGAGCTATGGATAAAAAAGAACTGAAGAAGAAAATAGTTGCGGCCTGCCTTGAAATTCAGCATACAACAGCACAACGTGCCACAGCAGAGATGGAAGAAGCATACCAAAACGCCACGGAATATGGTACGCCTGAAGATTGGTTCGACACATATAAAGCTGATATGCTGAACAAACGAAACATTTTCAGCAAACAGCTTCAGAAGATTCAGGAGGATATAAGAATTGTTGAACGAATTGACACCACTATTATTCATGAAAAAGCAGTATTTGGCTCCGTGATTATCACAGATAATCAAAAGCTGTTTATCGCTGTTGGAATTGGAAAAATTATTGTTAATAAAGAAGAATATTATTCCATATCACCTTCCGTACCGCTTTTTCAGGCCATGAAGGGACTGAAAGCTGGCGACACTTTTGAGTTCAGAGGCAGTAAACAAAAAATTATTGACATTTTCTGATATCAGTTGCCTTTTAATGCAAGCTGATTTTTCACAGGGTTTGCATACATAGCTAGGATAATATTTATCATCTCTTTTTCGGGATATTCGGCAGCTTCTTTTTTTACTTTTCCGGATATGTATTTAATAAATGCTTCCCGCTCACTGTCGGAATAAAGTTCCTTGTTACCGGTTTTACCGTTGAGAACATCGTATGCTATAAAATTGGGTTTCCACAGCTTATATCCGCAGTGAATATTTCTATCTATGCATGAAGCTGCATTTTTGAGCCAATCGTTAATGCCGGCCGTTTTGTCATCAAAAGCACGTGAGTTTAACAAATTTCCGAAAGCAACATGCACATTGCCTTTGTATTCCAGTATTCCTTTTATCATGCTTTTATAATCCTCAGCGGGGGTTTTTACAAAATCCATTTTATTATCCTTGTGGTATAATTCTATGGCTTTTAGCACATCACATGGGTCGTATTCGTATGAAAGGGCCACCGGGACTATGGGCAGATTAAAAAACACTTCCCTGAAATTTTTCTCATCGTGCATCACCAGCATTTTCAGCAGGCCATATTGTGTTTTGTCGTTGCCGTCTTTGGCCCTGCCCTGCCGCTGGGCAATCCATACCGATTCTTTTCTTTCATGGATGACATATGAAATATACGATGAAAGCAGCATGGAATATTCAAGCATCTGACGTGCCGGAAGGTTACGCTTAACAATAAAACTTTTGTTGATTCTTACCAGGTTAGTAATCATGGGAGAAATCAAGAGGTTTCCACCTATGGCAATCTGTGAGGTAGCATGGCCGTGACGAAAAAGCAAAAGGTTGATGAATGATGAATCCAACACGATGTCACGGTGGTTGGAAATAAAAAGATAGGGTGTGTGCTTGTTAAGCTTTTCTATGCCCGAGCACCCGAGGGTTTTCATGCTTCGGCTGATAACAACATCGAGCGCCCTGACAACAAAGTTTTTCTGAAACCCGGCAATGTCGTTTATTTTTTCCATCTCTTTGGTAAAAACCATCCTGTTGAACCCGGATAAGAGATAGCGGGCAAAAACAATAAATTCAGGGTCATTCACAAGATTTTGTATGGCAGCATTTACTTCCTCATCGTGATAGGGCCTTATTTCGTCGAAATGATTTTGCATGCCGTTATGTTTTTTTTAGATTAGTTTTTTTCTTCATCTTCCTCTTCAGGCAAACTGTTGTTTTTTTCAGGGCCGAAACCTCCGAAATAAACACCTATTGTAAGCTGCGGGGTGTTAAAACGAAACTCCTTATACCGGTCGAAGCTGATTCCAGTAACAAAGCGGTATCCCAAGCCTATGTTTATTTTGAGCCATGATGTTGCTTTGATATCAAGTTCGACTTGAGGGGTAATAACAAACACTTTGTCATTTGTATAATCCAAGCGATAATCAACATTATCAACATAAGAATTGTTCACAGAATCCGACAAATGTATATTTCCCCATCCAAATCGTGAACTTATCCCCAGATGCACTGTTTTTTTTGGAAAAAAAACGCCCCCGATCCAGACACCTGCATGACTGAAGTTGGTTCTGAGGGGTTTTCCCTTATAATATTCAGGCTTGCCATCTAAAACATATTCTGCCGGAATAACAAGGTCGTTGATTGAATGATATGTAACCAGTGTCAGACCGTAAGCACCGATAAAAAAATAATTATTGATCATCAAGGCTCCGCCTACTCCCAGAGATTCTGAAATGTTTTTCTTCAATATAGATGTTTCGCTCATTAAGCCGCCGAAACCGCTGATAAACACCTTAGGGTTTTTCAGTGTGTCCTGGTCAGTTTTAGCATCCTGAGCAATGAGAGCATTCCACAATATTAACAATATAAATAAGGGGAATATCTTTTTCATGAGATATTTTTTTGCAAAATAATAAAAAACTTCGATATAGAAATCCCTTAAAAGAGTTTATTTTTGCATAGTGATATTAACGCTAAAATAATTCAATGACTTTGATCAAACGTCTTTTCTTTCATTTAAGTATATGGTTATTCCTGTTGGCAAGTATCACTATTGCCCTTGCTCAGGAAAATAATGAAGAGGATATAAAACATCAGAACAGGGCATGGAGTTTTGGAATTAATGTGGGCGCTGGTTTCGCAAACAAATACCATGCGAATTTTTACAGCGGTGAAGAAGGCAACCAAAATGAAATATCCTATATTTTTTCAAATAAATATTATAGAGACGAAATCTACCAGGTGCTCAACGATTCATTTGAAATTTACAGCATGCCCATTATGAGATACAAACCCACTTTTTGTGTCGGGATGTATATCAAAAAAAATTTTACAACAAATTTCGGAGCTTTTATACAATTTAATTTTTCGAGGTTCACATCCGAGGGTTTCTTAACTCTGAAACTGGGCGCCACACCACCCTCTCAAGCCTACCCCAATACCAAAGACTACCCCATATGGGGCAAGGAAGACCGCATCAACATTGATATAGGCGCCAGCGGGGAAATACCTTTTGCAGAAAAGATTTATGGGTTTCTTGAAGTAGGCTTTAATCTAAATAATACAAAAGTCAGGGAAAATAAGATTGCTATTGAAACACTGGAATATAGTATAGTAAATGTCTATGGCGACCAGCCATATATTCCCAACACTCAGCTTCAGGAATACCCTGTTAGGCAGGGCGGCATAGGGTTGGGGGCTTTTCTCTCCCCGGGCATAAAATTCAGGTTTAATGAAAACATTGCCATTGACCTGCTGGGGAGCATTTACTGGGCAAAAATAAACCTAATGCATTACAATACTTTTCGCTTGCATTATAATGTAATGCTGCGTTTTCTTTTCTCTTCGGAATTCATTAAATCCTATTAGCAGCCCTGATGGAAATATCATTCAGGTCATTAACATCCTGCAGTTTGTGCCCTCATAACTGTAAGGCAAGGCGTTTTTCAGACGCCGACGGATATTGCCGCATCGACTACAATTACAACATTAGCTCCATCGTGAACCATCACGGCGAAGAACCTGTCATCAGCGGCAGAAAAGGGATATGTAATATTTTTTTCAATCACTGCAACTTGCAGTGTGTTTACTGCCAGAACCATCAGATAAGTGCTAACAATAGCAAGTTAAAATCTAAGTACGATGATTTGGAGCAGGTTATTTCCGACATTGAACAATGCTTACGGAGAGGCTGTAAAGCTATAGGTTTTGTTTCGCCTTCGCACCAGCTGCCGCAGATGCTCTCTATCATCAGGGCATTTGAAAACTACCATCCCAGACCCGTTTTTGTTTATAATACCAATACTTACGACAAAGCAGAGGCCCTGAAAGAGCTCGAAGGTATTATAGATGTTTTCCTGCCTGACATGAAATATGTGGACGGAAACCTATCGAAAATATATTCCGGGGCACACTGCTATCCTGAAATTGCAAAAAAGGCGCTGCAGGAAATGCTTCGCCAGAAAGGATCTGCACTGCACCTTGACGATGACGGGCTGGCCATATCGGGCATCATCATACGCCACATGGTGCTTCCGGGACATGTTGAAAACAGCCTCGGGGTGTTGCGTTTCATCGCGGAAGAATTATCACCCAAACTCCACATTTCGCTGATGTCGCAATATTATCCGACCATGAACACAAAAAAAATCAGTCCTTTAAACCGTACACTCCGAAAGAATGAGTATGACAGGGTTGTAAACGAGATGGAAAGGCTGGGATTGTCGAACGGCTGGATACAGGAACTTGATAGCAATGACTTTTACCGGCCCGACTTTGGGAAGAAGCATCCGTTTGAAGGTTAGGGGGTTGAAATTTAGAAGTTAAAAGGTTGGGGAAGAAAGAGTTGCAATTTCTGCAGTCAGACAGAACTTATTGCTGCCCGACGGCAGGCGGGGAAGCCGACTGCAGATAATTCACATTTGTGTTTTGTCTACTTTTCGACGGAGCCAACGTGACAAAACAATTAAGTTATATTTTGTAATGAACTTTTTCTTTACACTGTGCTCTCTGTGAAACACACTGTGTACTCTGTGGTTTATGAATTGAGACACGATTTTTTCAACCACAGAGGTTAACGAAGTTAAAAATGGAGATCACAGAGGATTGTTTATTCCATCTTGATGCGGGCTATTCATATCTTTTCCTTTTAGCTGCTCTGGTAAAAAATAATTTTTTTTAAAAGCTTGCACATCAGTTTTTTAAACGAATGAGTTGTTTTTTTTAAATTATTTTTAAAAATTTTTTCATTATTTTTTAATTTCTTACTTATATTTGCATATTTAATAAAAATATTTTTTTGAATAAAATTTACATTATCACTTCCATATCATTTTTTTTGCAACCCGCTTTGCTTTAAAAAAGCAAGGGCGGACAGTATATAATTTTACTTTCTGAATAAAATGAAAAATCCTATCAATCTATAAACTAAAAAAAACAATAATATGAAAAGAATCTACAATCTCCTCATCGTTTTTCTGTGCTGCTTTGCAGCAACATTTTCATACGCACAAACCGAATTCTGGGGCATGACCTCCCGGGGTGGCAATGGTGGCGGTGTGATATTTTCATACGACCCCGCCACAGATACCTACACCAAAAAATTGGATTTTGATGGTGCTGCAAATGGAATTACACCTTGTGGCTCTTTAATGCAGGCCGACAACGGCTTGTTATATGGGATGACAAATATTGGAGGTGCAAACAACATGGGTGTTTTATTTTCATATGACCCCTCCACGGATACCTACACCGAAAAATTAGATTTTAACGGGGCTACCAATGGAGCTAACCCTTATGGCTCTTTAATGCAGGCCGCTAACGGCTTGTTATACGGGATGACACGTAGTGGAGGTGCAAACGATATGGGTGTTTTATTTGCTTACGACCCCGCTACAGATACATACACTAAAAAATTTGATTTTAACACCACCAATGGAAGATACCCTTATGGCTCTTTAATGCAGGCAGGCAACGGACTGTTATATGGGATGACGGCTTCTGGCGGTGCAAACATCATGGGTGTTTTATTTGCTTTCGACCCCGCTACAGATACCTACACCAAAAAATTAGATTTTTACGGGAGTGCTAATGGAAGTGGCCCTTATGTCTCTTTAATGCAGGCCGGCAACGGGCTGTTATATGGCATGACACGTAGTGGAGGTGCAAACGATATGGGTGTTTTATTTGCTTACGACCCCGCCACAGATACATACACTAAAAAATTAGATTTTAACGGAGCCGCTAATGGAAATTACCCTATTGGCTCTTTAATGCAGGCAGGCAACGGACTGTTATATGGGATGACGGCTAATGGAGGCGACAATGATATGGGTGTTTTATTTGCTTACGACCCCGCCACAGATACCTACACCGAAAAATTAGATTTTAACGGGGCTACCAATGGAGCTAACCCTTCTGGCTCTTTAATGCAGGCAGGCAACGGGCTGTTATATGGCATGACATTTTATGGAGGTGCAAACGATATGGGTGTTTTATTTGCTTACGACCCCGCCACAGATACCTACACCAAAAAATTGGATTACGATGGTACAAACGGAGGTAATCCTTATTTTACAAATCTTTTAGAAACCCCCAAGGCCGGTGAAACCATTGCCACCTCTCCCCTGGCGTCAAACACTTTGTGTGAAGGCGAGAGTTTAAATGTGGATTATACAGTTTCGGGCACTTTCAATGCGGGCAACATTTTTACGGCAGAACTCAGTGATGCAACCGGCAGCTTTGCTACACCTGTTGCCATAGGCACCCTGGCTTCCACTACTGATGGTACTATTTCCTGTACCATTCCATTAGGCACAACGGAGGGCACAGCATACCGCATACGAGTGGTTTCTTCCGACCCAGTGGTTACAGGAACGGATAATGGCAGCGATATCACGATAAATACGATACCTGTCATTACCTGCCCCGCTGATGTATCCGTTTCCAACGATGCCGGTTTTTGCGGTGCGGTGGTGAATTATTCCCCTGCAACAGCCACAGGCGAGCCCGCCCCGGTGATAACCTATTCACAGGATGCGGGAACCTTCTTCCCTGTTGGCACTACAACAGTTACAGCCATTGCAACCAACTCCTGCGGAAGCGATACCTGCACATTTACCGTAACTGTTACCGATAATGAAATTCCTGTAATCACCTGTGCGGCCGAAATCACACAACAAAGTACACCACCATCCAGCGGATCGGTAATTATTAGCACCCCGTCTTTGAATTATTATGTGTACAATGGCACTTACTACCAGTTTGACTTCACGGACCCCATTCCTTCAGGATCTACGCTTACAGGTGTGACACTGAATACTACTGTGTATTATCCTTACAGTACTGCCACTGCAGAAAATGAATGGATTATCAGCGGGACCAATGTGGGCTCTACTTACCCCTCTGCTCCGGCAGGAAACTACACTTATACGACTAATTTCTCAGGAAATATTCCGGGATATGTTTATGGTGGTACCAATAACATGAGGTTATATTCATTTTGGAATGATGTCAATTTCCAGAACGCTACAATCACATTATATTACTTCTTACCAGGGACTTGCAATGCCTATGTTACTGTTCCTGCTCCCACTTTCTCTGACAATTGTCCGGGAACTTCTATTACCAATGATTTTAATAGTACGGCTGATGCCACCGGAACTTACACTGTGGGAACTACAACCGTCATCTGGACTGCCACCGATTCGGCAGGAAATACCAATTCATGCACTCAGGAAATAACCATCACAGACAATGAGCCGCCGGTCATTTCCTGCCCTGCTGACATCAATGAAGCCACAGCAACTGTTGGTGAAACCTTATGCGGTAAGAATGTTACAATCACGGATGCTACAGCCACAGATAATTGCGCACTTGATACCATTTACGGTATCAGAAGCGATGCCTTGCTTTTATCAGAACCTTATCCTGTCGATACGACAACTATCAAGTGGTATGCTTATGATGAAGCAGGAAATGTGGATTCATGCCTGCAAACCATTATCATTACCGACGGCACGCTTCCTCTGATAAGCTGTCCGGCAGATATCAGTGTAAGCAATGACCCGGGAGTTTGCGGTGCAGTGGTTAATTATACCGTAGATTATTCGGATAACTGCCCTGGGGCTGTCCTAAGCATGACTAGTGGATTAGCCAGTGGCTCCACGTATCCTATTGGCACTACACCTCATACTTATTTTGTTACTGATGCTGCCGGAAACTCGGCGGCATGCAGCTTTAATGTGACTGTCACTGATGATGAAGATCCTGTAATCACCTGCCCATCAAACATCAGCGCGGATAACGATGCCGGATTGTGTTCAGCGTCTATCACTATTATTGATGCCACGGCAACAGATAATTGTAATATTGATACTATCATCGGAATGAGAAGTGATGCTTTGCCATTAACAGACCCCTACCCTGTTGGGGCCACCACCATCACATGGATGGCTTACGATGATGCAGGATTGACTGATGATTGCATTCAGACCATCACGGTAAGCGACACCGCAACGCCTGCCATCATTTGCGCAACAGATCAGACGCAGACTGCCGATCCCGGAGTTTGCAGCGCCAATGTTATAGTTACAGGTCCGGCATACAGCGATAACTGCAGCATTTTAAGCCTCATCAATGATTTCAACGGAACTTCAGATGCCAGCTGGAACTATCCGGTGGATACCACCTTTGTAACATGGACTGTAACGGATGTGAACAGCAACACCAATACCTGCGTACAGACGATTATCGTTACCGACGATGAAGCCCCCGCACTGAGCTTTCCTTTTTATCCACAAACAGCTCAGGATATTGTCAATATGTTTCCGGGAACACCAGATGGGGAATACACTCTTTATTTTGGCGGCGACCCTGCCAAGCCCTTCAGGGCTTATTGCCACGACATGACCGGAACGCCAACAGAATATATCACCCTGCAATATACCGGTGTCGCATATAATCATTCCCAGTACTTAGCCGGTGGCCATATTACCGGCACCGATGTAAATACTTACTGGGATAAAATACGTTTTGACCCGCTGACCATGACGGTAAACACTGCGGACTTCCTGTTTTCAACTTCCACCGGGTATATTGATGGCTCGGGACTAACACAAGTCCCTTATGGCGAGGCGGGTGCCTGCAACTGGTGGGGAGTTCCAGGTACAGGAAATGTAGATTTGAGAGGTACTTCTTTTGCAGTCAATGATATCTGGATTCCGGTGGGCTGGGCGCAATGGGGTTCTTCAACGGTAAGCCCTGATGAACAGGTGGTTGACTTTAGCGGTGGCGGCCAGTGCGGCAGCAACAGGCCAAGCATGTGTCTTGATGGCGGCGGATACTGCCTGAGATTAAAATATTATCAACCTACTTATGGCACTACCCTCTCCGTCAGCTATCCGGTCAATATCATTCAAACTGCTGATTCCGGTGTTTGCCAGGCATTAGTTACTGTGCCAGAACCCAGTGGAACCGATAATTGCGGAGTTGACACCATTTATAACGATTACACCGGCACGGATGATGCCAGCGGCATTTACCCTGTGGATACCACAACTATCACATGGACTGTGGTTGATGTTCACGGGAACTCATTCTCATACACCCAGAACATCATAGTTACCGACAACGAGCCTCCAACCATCGCATGCGCTCCTAACCAGTCGCAACCCAGCGACCCGGGCGTGTGTACAGCTCTCGTAACCGTTGTACCACCTACTGTTGGTGATAACTGTGCTGTGGACACCCTGTATAATGATTACACCAGTACCGGTGATGCCAGCGCGGTATATCCCCTCGGTTTTACAGCTGTTACCTGGACTGTGGTTGACATTCATGGCAACTCCAGCACCTGCATACAGACCATCGAAGTTACTGATGATGAAGCACCAGTGATTACCTGCGGCTCCGACATCTCGCAAACCAACGACCCGGGCGTGTGCGGCGCCATGGTTAGCGTGCCGCCCTTCAATGGAGTGAGCTGCGAAATGACACCGGATTTCCAGGGGTATTATGACCCCGCTAACTGGCTCATGCAACAAGAATTCGGAAGCATCGGATATGTGGACACTGCAGGAGCTCCCGCAAGCATTTATATGAACGGCGGAGATAATTATTCTAATTCCTCTTCTGTTCTGTTCTATGAAATCACCATACCCTGCGACGGATACATCAATTTTACATGGAACTATCAGTCTTACGACTTAGCTCCTGAGTATGACCCCTTCGGATACTATATTGACGGGATATACACACAATTGTCAGACAATAACGGAGTACTTATTCAAAACGGAAACGCAAGCATTCCTGTGGCAACCGGCAATACTTTCGGATTTTACCTGAGTTCAAACAACTGGGACGGACAGCCGGTGAGCAGCTCTGAAGTATTCATTGAAAACTTCTCTGCACCCGCGCAGGTCATCGTTCCCAGCGATGCCATTGCCACCGACAACTGCGGTATCGCTTCCATTACCAACGATTATACCGGAACCTCTGATGCCAGTGCTTATTATCCTGTGGATACCACCACACTGACCTGGACAGTGACAGACTTTTCGGGAAATAGTTCCACCTGCACCCAAACCATCATCGTTACCGACGATGAAGTCCCAACCATCATTTGCCCCTTCTCCCCCGGCGGTGCCGTTCGCCCCGCTGACGCCGATTCCTGCTCGGCATACATCGCCGTGCCCCCCCCCCTGCCCGGAGATAATTGCGCATGGGATTATTACATCAACGACTTCACCGGAACCGACGACGCCAGCGGAACTTATCCCGTGGGACTCACAACAGTAACATGGACCGTCTTTGACATACATGGAAACACCAACACCTGCATAGATTATATCGAAGTGCTCGACGACCAGCCCCCCGTGGCCATGACCATGGATACCACCATCTATCTTGACGCCAATGGCATCGTCGGCATCACACCCGCCTTTGTCAACAACGGCTCCACAGACAACTGCGCCATTATCAATATGACCGTAACCCCTTCGCTCTTCACATGCACGAATGTGGGAAGTAACACCGTCACCCTCACCGTGTATGACACCCACGGCAACCTCGATATGGTAACCGCCACCGTAACGGTCATTGACAGCATTGTTCCCGTGGTGTTCTGCAACCCCGCCACCATTGCCCTTGACGCCACAGGAAACGCCACCCTGCTGCCCGAACAAGTGTTAAACGGCGCCTACGACGCCTGCGAAACCACACTGATGAGCATAGCACCCAACACATTCACCTGCACGGAAGTGGGAGACAACACCGTTACCCTCAGCGTGCAGGATGTCAACGGAAATATCGGAACATGCATCACCACAGTAACTGTGCAAGACAATACCCCGCCCATCGCATTGTGCCACGACCTTATGGTGTATCTCGACGCCACAGGCAACGCCGCCATTCTGGCTTCGGATATTGACAACGGCTCTTCAGACGCCTGCGGCATAGACACCCTCACTCTGAACACTTACGGCTTCACATGCGAAAATATCGGGCTCAATACCGTTACACTCTTTGCTGAAGATGTTAACGGAAACATCACTTCCTGCACGTCATACGTAATAGTAAAAGATACCATCCGCCCTGTGGCACTCTGCCAGGACATTACCGTACAACTTGACTCAACAGGTAATGCTTCCATTATTCCTGCCGATGTGGACGGAGGCTCTACCGACGCCTGCGGCATTGACACCATGACACTTAACATGTATGATTTCTCTTGTGTCAATGTCGGTGACAACAGCGTGATTTTGACCGTAACAGACATCAACGGAAATGTTTCTTCCTGCACGGCTACCGTTACTGTGGAAGATAATGTACCGCCCGTTGCTCTGTGTCAGGATATTGACCTTTACCTTGACGCTTCAGGCAATGCTTCTATCATACCAGACGATGTGGACGGAGGCTCATCTGACGCCTGTGGTATTGACAATATGAGTGTAATACCTAATACATTTACATGTGCCGAAGTGGGGGACAATATTGTTACTCTTGAAGTAACTGATGTTAACGGAAATATGTCTTCATGTACAGCTACAGTAAATGTAATGGATACAGTACCTCCTGTAGCGCTTTGCCAGAACATCAACTTACAACTTGATGAATTTGGCAATGCTTCCATCACCAGCGATGATATTGACAATGGCTCAAGCGATGCCTGCGGCATCGCAAACATGTCGCTTGATGTGTATGATTTCTCATGTACAGATGTCGGCGACAACAGCGTGGTGCTTACCGTAACCGATGTCAACGGAAATGTTTCTTCCTGCAACGCCACCGTTACCGTGCTTGATACAGTGCCGCCTGTGGCACTCTGCCAGAACATTACCATTCAGCTTGATGAAACAGGAAATGCTGCCATCGCCACCGCTGATGTGGACAACGGCTCCTGGGATGCCTGCGGCATCGCAAACATGGTGCTCGATGTGTATGATTTCTCATGTACCGATGTCGGCGACAACAGCGTGGTGCTCACCGTAACCGATATCAACGGAAATATCTCATCATGTGTTGCCAATGTTTTTGTGGAAGACCTGGTGCCGCCTGTAGCCCTTTGCCACGATATCACCATACAATTAGATGAATTTGGCAACGCTTCCATAGCAGCTGCCGATATTGACAACGGCTCCAATGATGCCTGTGGCATTGACATCATGACTGTGTTGCCAAACACCTTTACCTGCGGCAATGTCGGATACAACCCCGTGGTACTCACCGTTACAGACGTGAACGGAAACTCTGCAAGCTGTGCCGCCACCGTTACCGTGCAGGATGTGGTACCGCCCGTCGCCGTATGCCAGGATATCACCGTATATCTTGACGATGCAGGCAACGTAAGCATCACCGGCGCAGATGTGGACAACGGCTCCAGCGACGCCTGCGGCATTGCTTTCCTGAATGTGAGCCCCAATGTGTTTACCTGCAGCCATGTCGGCGACAATATCGTAACATTAACCGTTACCGACAACAACATGAACACCACCACATGCACCGCCACCGTCACCGTGAAAGACTCCATAGCTCCTGTGGCGCTCTGCCACGACATCACCGTTTACCTCAACGTGAACGGAAACCTCGCCATTATTCCTGAAGACGTGGACAACGGCTCCAGCGATGCCTGCGGAACCACACTGGCAGTAACGCCCAACTACTTCGACTGCGGCAGTGTGGGGCCAAATACCGTGGTACTCACTGTAACAGACCCCAGCGGAAACTTCAGCTCCTGTGTCGCCATTGTTACCGTGGTGGACAACATCCCGCCACAGGCTCTTTGCCAGAACATCAGCATTTATCTGGACAATAACGGAGAAGCGGCTATCCTACCGGAAGATGTGGACTATGGCTCCAATGATGCCTGCGGCATCGCCTCGCTGACAGTATTCCCCAACGAATTCCTTTGCTCCAATGTAGGAGAAAATATCGTTACCCTGACAGCAACAGACATTTATGGAAATGTGGCATCATGCTCCGCCGTGGTTACCGTGCTTGACACCATCGTACCTGTGATAAACTGCCCGGAAAACCTCGCCGTGAACACACTGCCGGGAGAATGCAATGCGACCATCATTAACCTCGGGTTCCCCACTTTCGCAGATAACTGTGTCATATCTGGCGTGAACAATGACGACATAGATATTTACCCGCTCGGATTCACAAACGTAACATGGGTAGTGTCGGACATTCACGGAAACACCAGCACCTGCATACAATCCGTGTATGTGGAAAGCATGCCGCTGGCTATAAACGATACCGTTATTACTGCTGAAAACACGCCCGTTATCATCCCCATACTCGAAAACGACCTCGATTGCGGAAACAACCTAAACCCCGCTTCCATCAACATTTTCAACGGACCCGACAACGGAACAGTAACCATAGATTATGTGAACGGAACCGTAACCTACACACCCGACTACCTCTTCTATGGTAACGACCAGTTCGACTACCAGGTCTGCGACTCTACAGGACTCTGCTCTGTTGCCACTGTTTACGTCACCGTTGAACAAATCATCAATCCCGTGCTCGGAATTGCAAAAATGCTCTCAAATGTTGAAGAGATGCCAGACCATACCTTCAACATTACCTATATGATTACGGTGGAAAACCTCGGAAACGACCTGCTCACAAATATACAGGTGACAGACAACCTGCACACCGTGTTCGGATGGCCGTTAAAATACTCCATCATCGACCCGCCAAACACCAACAATACCATCACACCTAACAACCTCTTTGACGGCAACGCCGACATCAACCTGCTCGACGCTTCACAAAGTTACCTCGAAGTGGGGCAAAATGCTACCATCGTTTTCACCGTCAACCTCGAAATTTACGGTGCTACGCAGGAATTTTGCAACAGTGCACTGGGAACGGCTTTCGGCTCACTCGGCGTGTACGTGGAAGATATCTCCGACAACGGATACATCAGCGACTCTGACGGAAACGGCAGCGCCGGAGACGAAGGAGAAGACGATTGTACGCCCCTTACCATCACACCTTACGATGTCAGATTCCCGCAGGCCTTCTCACCCGACGGAGACGGAATAAACGACAGATTTATGGTGGCTGGCATTGAAGAATACCCCGACAACGAGCTCACCGTGTTCAACCG
>JALOBU010000024.1 GCA_023228145.1 Bacteroidales bacterium
CGACGAATCACTATGATGTAATAGAAAATGATGAGATACTGACATTAATTTTCAAACCAAGAAAGTCACAACAATCAGGAGAAATCGGTCTGAATTTGCAGGGCACGGGTGTGATAGCCGACCAGTATGGGCGTGAACCTGAAGGGATATACCTGACAATACCAAAATTATATATACAGGGCAATGGCAATACGCCTGAACTGGAATTGACCGGTTATCCGAATCCGTTCAGCGAAAAAGTTACGTTGAGTTACCGCTTGCCTGAAGCAGGAAAAGTAAAGCTGGAAGTATACAACGCTATGGGCATGCAGGTAAAAGAACTCGTTAATCAATATCAAGATGCCGGAAAATACACTGTTGAATTTCAGGGAAGCAAACTTTCTGCAGGAATGTACACTTTCAAGCTGAACTTTGAAGGGAAGCAAAAATCACAGATTGTTGTGTTGAAGATGCTCAGATAGACAGATAAAATCAGTTGAGTTGATTTTGCTGTTTATGCAGTTTTAAATTTTTGCATAAATTGAAAATTTAAAGATATCCTTATTGAAAATCAAAACCTCACTGTAATAAAGGACAGCCCTGCAAATCCTGCACCTCTTGGGTTGCTTGGATTTGGCATGACAACTATTTTGCTAAATATCCACAATGCCGGCAGCTTTGCGCTGGGCAGTATCATCCTGTTCATGTGTATAGCATTTGGCGGGCTGGCTCAGATTTTTGCGGGCATACAGGAATGGTAAAAGAACAACACCTTTGGGGCTACTGCATTTACTTCGTACGGTTTGTTCTGGATTTCGCTGGTGCTGATGTTTACGTTGCCCAAGGCAGGGTATGCCACCGCACCTGATAAGAATGAAATGGCAAATTATCTGACACAGTGGGGGGTGTTCACCTTTTGCATCTTCATAGGGACATTTAAGATCAATGTCGCTTTGAGCTTCTGTTCGGGACTCTGGCACTGCTGTTCTTCCTGCTCGCAATCGGCGATTTTGCCGAATGCAGTGCGGTGCAGACCTTAAAGGATTCGAAGGAATATTTTGCGGCTTGCTGGCTTGTTATGTAGCCATAGCGCAGGTGATGAATGAGGTATATGGCAAAACAATATGCCATTAGGCATTGTTAAGAAAAAATAGAGCGTAAGGTTTTGCTGATTATTTCTGTAAAACGAGTTTTACTGTTTTTACAGCATTTTTTATTACGATATTTACAAAGTATATTCCTGCCGCCTGATCCGACAAATCGATAGTGAACTGCTTCTCGCTGATGCCTGTTTCATGGATTTGTTTCACCAACATTCCCATGAAATCAAATATACTAATGTTAACATCCTGCTGAAAAGGTAATGCGAGGTCCAGAGTAAAATGGTTTTCAGTGGGATTGGGATAAACATCGCAGAAGTAATCATTGTCATATTCACTGACCGGCAGATTATATCCTGTGGTAAACTGCTGGTAAATTTCCCTGCCGAAGTCGCTACCAAAAGATTTGAAAGCGACGCTGTTTTCAAGCCAGCGGAATTTTAAATAACCTGCACCATCGTTATTTGCCCACCATTGCAAACCGTCATCGTCAGAGTCAGTGAGCCGGAATTCATAGCATCCGTCGGCAAAATGAACGGTGTCTTTGTAAACGGTGTTTGCTGTGCTGAAATTTTTATAATATAAAATATTTCCAAGGTCATCTATAATGGTGTATTCGTTTTCGTAAGGCCTGTTGTTGGTTTTCACCTCAATGACAAAATCCTTGGGATACTCTGGTGTTGGGTTGTATGTTGATGTCATTTTGTCGTTAAAAACATATTCGTCTGCCCCGCCGTTGGGTTGGGAAACATTGGCATAAAATGTTCCCGGGTTAGGCTCCCAAGAAAAATGTTCCAGTTGAACATCTTCAGCAAACATAGGTGGGAGATTTCCCGACCAGTTTAAAGTGCTTGGACTTCCCCCTTCGATACCGTAAGTAATAGTTAGAGTTTTTAAAGTGTCGCTGCCGTTGTTACGGATGGTGATGAGCGGGTTATTGCAAATCGGGTTCAGTCGTTTGAACAGAAAGTCTTTTGATGGGGTCTTGATGTTATATACTTCGGCATCCCTTATGAAATTTGGAGTCCCGTAAGTTATCAGCTGATCTTCAATCTGGTAATAATCCCATCCGCTGGTATGTGTATAGGGCTGAACATCATGGTCCAGAGTAAGGGAATCACCGGGTGTCATATACGGAGTAAGTTCCAGGTCGTAAGTGCTGACCTCTGCCCCCGGGCACCAGTTCGAACGGGAATAAACCCAGGTGCCGCCCTGCGGATAAAGGGGGTTTAATGCACAATCATCACGCCATACCAGTTTTTGATACCTCTGTACACCATCCACTTTGTAATAATGACTTTTGGGACAAAATTCCGCACAGTTTTGCGGAGAATCCATCCCATGACCTGTAACACGGGATTTCCAACGGGCATTGACTGCTTCCTGTGGTATTAAAACTTTTTTTGGTGTCAGGTGGCTTTCTATGGGGTCCTCAGGAAAGCCATAGTTAAAATCTCCATTCCATAAATTCTTCACACTGATAGGGTCGCGGGGTGGGGTGCCAACAATTAAATCAAAACGCATGTCAAGCAATTCCTGCCAGTTACCCGCACTCAGATGCACAGAGTCTTTCAGCAGGGTTCTGTAATCGCTCAGGTCATAAATCCATGTTACGCCATTTCCCAGCGAAAGACCGTTGCCATAAGGAGTGATGTAGCGTCCAAGCTCATAACGGTTTATCACCTCGAAGGGTTCGCTATAGTAATACCATTTTTTCATGTAAATAGTGCTGTCGGGAATCACAAATGTGGAATCGGTGGCATGGCCAAGGTGGTCGTAAGTATAATTGTTGAAATATACAGGCCATGCAATGATTGAGCCCGTGGAAGTCAGCGGGTTTAATGAATCGCTGTAAAAAACTATCTGCATGGGGTCTTTCTGAACAGAATCAACGGTAATCAGTGTATCAATATGGGATTCATAGGTTCCCTGTTCAAAAATAATGTTTGGGCGCAATGTTGTTTCGCCGAAGTTATTAAAGATGTCGCTTCCCCTGGTGGTGATGTATGCTGGTATTCCGGACAGCAAACCGTCAAAGCCATTGCCTGACAAATCATAAGTTACATCCTGTGAACTCTGGTTAAAATCGTAATACAACAAGAGGTCTGAATAATTCGGGTGGCTCACATCATCAAGGCTTTTCCGCATCCATTTTCTGATGGTTGCCGAATCAAGTTCTGTGTTCCACACAGCAAATTCATCAATATTACCATCGTAATTATAATTGCCCAAAGCTGCAGAACCTAGTTTAAAATTCTTAATACCGTACATCCTCTTTGTCAGGCCTGTCCCCGAATGCCACAACACACCGTTTTTGTATATTTTCATGCTTCCGGTTGCGACATTCTTGGTAAATGCCCAATGGTTCCATTGCCCTTCAAAGTCTGCAAGGACTGCAGCTTTATTGATACGGTCATAGCTTGTACCTCCGCTGTTTCCCGCGTCCCAGTATATATTACTGTTCGACCATGGCAGGTGCACGTTAATGACACGGTTGTTTAAAGAGTCGTATGCCTCAAAGGCCATCTGGTCCTGTGGCTGAAAAGCAGGGTTGCCGTATTGCCAGAATGACACGGTGATAAAGCTGTCAATGGCAGCAAAGGCTTCTTTGGGGACATCAACAAAATCACTTCCGAAAAAAAACAGCGATTTGTCTTCTCCTGAAGAATAAATACCTGTTTTTAACAGTGTGTTCTCGCTAAGAATATCATTGGCTGTTCCCGCACTGCTATTGTCATAAGAAATGTCAATGGCAATATTACTGCTTCCGTCCCAGTTGAATGAGTTTGTGAAATGTATCATGTTCCAGCCTGTGGCAAGGAAAGAAGTGTTGTTGTTATATACTTCTGTAAAGCCGGAAGTTACAAAAGCTATTGCCGTCAGCGAATCAAGGGTGGTATTCTTCATCCTTATGGTTAAATTTTTCAATTCGCTTCCGGTATTTTCTACGTAAAATCTTAACCCGCTGACATTGCCCGCCTGCAATCCTGCAGCCAGCAATTCTGCATCTTTCCATAAATATTGTGAGCGGCTTTCTGGATAAAGGGAATTAAAGGGATTCGCTGTGACATCAATGCCGCTGTCAAACTTTGCGGAGTCAAAGCTCAGGGTGTTTGTGTAAACTATTTCAGTATTGAAGTGCGGGAAATAATTCCATGAAGGTTGAAACATGAACTGTGTGGAATCGGGGCTTGTGCCGTTTACCACATAGCTGGGTGCATTCAGCAGCGTGGAGTCAGGTATGCCGGTATGTTCGTATAAGTATGTATTTGTTAGATAATCCCATTCGCCGCAGGCAGGGTTTTGCGCAGGATTGCATTTGAGGGTATAATACATCAATATCTTGTTTATCCGCAGGGTATCCGGGGGAAACAAAAACTTTGCATTCTGCGGCGAGCCGAAAGTGAAGGTTTGAATGTGGACGGTGTCACCCGCTTGGTATTGTGCCCGAAGGCTTGTAGCAAGCAACGACAATACGATAAAAAGATGGGATAATTTAAAAAAAAATTTCATAATGACGATATAATTTTATGATACTAAAGTACTTCATTTTTATAAATTAGAATATTACCCGCTTTGGTGCAATGAAATATTATTGAGCGAGAAGTGAGCAACAATGAACAAACACTTTAAATTTTATTGAATATTAAATTTAAAAGAAATAATAAATGGTTAACTTTAAAGTCTCGTAGGGGCTCAACATTTTTAAAAAACTTGTACTCCCCAAAGAACCATTGCCCCGGAGGGGCAAAATGTTTATAAATGATAAGCTGTTCTAAAGCGCTTCTTTTTTAGGAATATTACTGCGGAACGAAATTCAATGGAGCGAAGTTTCAAACTTCGCTCCGCTGCTCTGACTCCTGCAGCAGCTTCGCCAGCTTGTTCATTGCCTCCGACACTTTCGAAATATTAGAAATTATCAGCATCAGTTTTTTACCACTTTCTTTTAAAGTACAAAACCTCGAATGCTCTTTCACAAAATTCAAAATATTAGTAAACATGGGCGACTGATAATAATCCGATTCCGGGTTGCTGACAAAATATCCTTTAAGCTGTTTTTCTTTAAGTACTATTTTCTCAAAGCCCAGTTTTGTTGCCATACGGCGCAGACGCAAAGCATTCATCAGTTCTTGTGCTTGTATAGGTATGGGACCAAAGCGGTCAATAAGCATGTTCTGAAATGTGAGCAGGCTTTCTTCAGTTTCAATACTGTCAAGCTCTTTGTACAAAACAAGCCGTTCTGAAATATTAGAAATATACGAATCGGGTATCAACACTTCAAGGTCGGTTTCTATCTGGCAGTCTCTTACAAATTCCTGATTTATATTTTTCTCATCCTGGTATAACTCTTTGAATTCCTTTTGTTTCAGCTCAAACAGCGCTTCGTCAAGGATTTTCTGGTACATCTCAAAGCCTATCTCAGAGATAAAACCACTTTGTTCGGCGCCCAGTATATTTCCTGCGCCGCGTATGTCAAGGTCGCGCATGGCAATGTTAAAGCCGCTTCCGAGTTCAGAAAATTCTTCAATAGCTCTCAATCGCTTGCGTGCTTCATCGGTAAGTACCGACAGCGGAGGTGCCAGCAGGTAACAAAACGCCTTTTTATTAGTGCGTCCTACACGTCCCCTCAATTGATGCAAATCACTCAGTCCGTAATTTTGTGCTTCATTGATGATGATGGTATTGGCATTTGGAATGTCCAGCCCCGACTCAATTATCGTCGTTGAAACCAGCACATCATATTGCCCGTCAATAAAATCAAGCATGGTTGTTTCGAGTACATGGCCTTCCATCTGTCCATGGCCTATGGCAATACGTACTCCCGGGCAAAGCTTTTGGATGAGTTCGGCAATATCGTGAATATTATGCACACGGTTATGTACAAAAAACACTTGCCCTCCGCGTGAAATCTCATACATGATGGCGTCGCGTATGCTGGCTTCGTTAAAAACATGCAATTCAGTATGTATCGGATAACGGTTGGGTGGCGCTGTGGAAATGATAGACAAATCCCGGGCGCCCATCAGCGAAAACTGCAGTGTGCGGGGGATAGGCGTTGCCGTTAGTGTCAGGGTATCCACATTTACTTTCAACTGTTTGATTTTTTCCTTGCTGGCCACACCAAATTTTTGTTCTTCGTCAATAACCAAAAGGCCGAGGTCTTTAAATTTCACATCTTTACTGATAAGCCGGTGCGTACCAATCAGGATGTCTATTTTGCCTTCTGTTAATTCCCTTAATATTTCTTTTTGTTTTGCTGTGGAGCGGAAACGGTTGATATATTCAACCCTGCAAGGAAATTCTGTAAGCCGGTCAGAAAATGTTCGGAAATGCTGAAGTGCAAGTATCGTTGTGGGAACAAGCACTGCCACCTGTTTGCTGTCGCACACCGATTTGAAGGCCGCGCGTATGGCCACTTCCGTTTTGCCAAAACCCACGTCGCCGCATATCAGGCGGTCCATGGGATAATCGGCCTGCATGTCTTTTTTTACATCCTCGGTTGATTTCACCTGGTCAGGCGTATCCTGATAGATAAAGGAAGCTTCAAGTTCATGCTGAAGATAATTATCCGGGGGAAAAGCATGGCCTTTGGAGGCACGCCGCTGCGCATAAAGCTTTATCAGGTCTTTTGCGATGTCTTTGACTTTTTCTTTGGTCTTGGACTTCAGTTTGTTCCAGGCATTCGAGCCCAGCCGGTTCAATGCCGGCGGGGTCCCGTCTTTGCTTACATATTTTGAAATCCGGTGCAGGGAGTGGATGCTGACATATAAAATATCCTGATTTTCATACACCAGTTTGATGGCTTCCTGCTGCCTGCCATTTACTTCAATTTTTTCGAGGCCTGCGTAACGGCCCACCCCGTGGTCAATATGCGTAATATAATCGCCCGGTTGCAGGTTGTAAATATCTTTAAGTGTGGCTGCTTCTCTGGCGCTGTAATTGTCTTTCAGGCGAAAACGGTGGTAGCGGTCAAATATCTGATGGTCGGTATAACAGCAGAGTTTTTGTTCAGCATCGGTAAAGCCTTCGTGCAGGGAAGTGTTGATGATGGAGAAATCAATAGATAAATCCTGTTTTCTGCTTTTCTGGATGTCGTCAATGATAGCATAAATACGTTCCGATTGACTTTTAGAATCGGAGAAAATGATGTTTGTAATTCCGTTCTGCGTATTTTCAGAAAGCGTGCCAAGCAACAAATCAAAATTTTTATTGAATGATGGCTGCGGATAGGTTTCGAAAGCAAAGGCGTTTGTTGGCTCAAAATAATAATGCTTCCCGAATTCCATAAGAGGAAAATCAAGCAGTTGTTTTTTTAGGGTATTGCTGTCGGTGAAACCTTCACTGATATTGAAATTTTTCTCATCAGTATTTTTTGTTTTACTATGTTCAGAAGTAATGTTATAAAGCATACTTAGCTGGTCAAGTGTCAACTCGGCATCTTCAAACCAGAAAGCAGCGCTGCCTTTGATATATTCAGGCAAATCAACTTTTCTTTTTACCAGCTCGCTGTCATTTGAATCGGGAACTATTTTTATGTGTTCGATGCGTTCCAGTGATAGCTGTGTGGCCGGGTCAAAGGTGCGTATGGAGGCCACTTCATCACCCAAAAGCTCGATTCGGTAAGGATTTTCGTTGGAGTAAGAATACACATCAATGATGCCGCCACGTAAGGCATATTGCCCGGGCTCGGCTACAAAATCAACGTGTTCAAAATGATATTCATAAAGAACTTCATTGATAAAGTCCAGCGAGAGTTTATCTCCTGTTTTCAGGCGCAGGGTGTTTTTTTCAAAGAAATTCTGCGACACTACTTTCTCGAGCAGAGCATCGGTATATGTAACCACAATAAGTTTTTTTCTTCCTTTTTGCAACTTGTTGAGCACCTCGGTACGTAGCAATACGGCAGTGTTGTCAATCTTTTCAAAATTTTTAGGATACCGATATGAAGAAGGAAAAAACAGTACATTTTTTTTGAACAATTTTACATTTTGTTCGCTCAGGATATTTTCTATATCGTTATACAGGTAAGCTGCAGATTCTTTGTCGGGCATCACCACAAACTGTGTTTTTTCGGAGCGGGCAAAGACGGCTGCAATTATAAAAGCACGTGATGACCCGTTGAGACCGGCAATATGGATACGGTGTAAACCTTCAGCTTCCGTCAGACTGGCAATTTGAACAGCCTGTGGGTTATTATGATAAGCCGATAAGATTTCTGGAAGTTGCAAAAAATCTTTTTCTGCAAAATTAAGCGAAATTAGTGCTGTATAGCTTTTTTTTATGAAACGAAATGCCACAGCAATGACTTTATTGATAACAGCGACATTGAAGATACAAATAGAAAGTGTTACAACCCGATATTGCTCCTATTTCAGGTGAAATATCTTTCAGTGTATCCGTATTATTTCAGCGGCTTAGGGTATTACAACCGGAAAATCACTGTCAAACTCAATAAAATGCTGCTTGCCCAGAATGTGCATAAGGAAATCTGTATAGGCAGGGGTAAATTTAAATTCATTGATGTCGTAATATTGTTCCGGCAATGGCCTGTTCCCAATGGAGCCCATATCTACCGACGCTGTGTTGAATTCTTCCAGCTCCTGGAATTTTACAATTTTCTGCATAACCGGCATTTGTCCATATTCTTTTCGCAACAACAGGTCAACTACTTTATCTGCTAAGGTCTGAGTAAGCCGACGGTCATAAAGGCGGCATTGGCCGGCACGCGCATAATAACCGGTAATTTGAGCACGGGCTTCAATTTTCAGTTTGTTGGAAATTTCGGAGGCAATAATTCCGCTGATGCCACCGAAGCGCGGATGGCCGTATTCGTCCACTTCGGAGCTGGCATACACCACATCCACTTTGTCTTTGTGTTCATCGTACCAGCGTACTCCCTCCGAAACGGCTATTACCAGTGCTTTTTTTCGTGAACTGAGATAAGCTTCTTTCACTTGTTCAAAAAAGAAATCCTTGCGCTCTTTAGTAATTTCAAATTCGGGTATCAGCGCCAGGTCGGCACCTCCAAATACTGCGCTGCCTGTGAGCCAGCCGGCATCGCGCCCCATCACTTCGAGCACAATGATGCGGGAATGCGAATAAGCTGTGGTGCGTATGCGGTCGGTAAATTCCATCAAGCCTTTGGCAGCCGATGGAAAGCCGGGGCAAAGCACGGCCTCGATGTTGCTATTTTCATAATGATGCATGGTACGTGTGCGCAGGTCGTTGTCAATGGTCTTGGGAAAGCCTATTACAGGGATGCCTTCGGTTTCATATAGTTTCTTTGCTGCGCCGTTGGTGTCGTCGCCTCCAATGGTAACAATAACATCTATCTTGTACTTTTTCAGGTTTTGTAAAATCTGAGGAACGCGGTTCTCAGGATTCTTCTTAGATGGGAAAGGGTTTGTGCGGCTTGAAAGCAGTGCTGTACCTCCAAAATATCCATCATAGGGCTGATAAGACAAATCAACTATATCTCCGTTACCCAGGAGGCCTTTCCAACCCTTGCGGATTCCGTAAACCTTAAAGCCGAGCAACGAAGCACGATTGCGAATAGATTCAATACTGGAGTTGAGGGCAGGAGTATCTCCGCCACCGGTAAGTATGGCCAGGGTTTGTCCCTTGAAGATTTTCTGGTTGTTTTTCATTATGTTGATTTTTTATTTTTCTAAGGCAAATATAGGATTTTTTCTGAAGAAGTGATTTTGGGGAGGAGAGTTTTGGTTTGTTAGGGGTATTAGGTAAAATAGACTGTTAGGTAGTTAGGCGTTTAGGTGGATAGGTGAATAGGTAAATAAGTTGAAAAAACCTCTCTGCGCCAATCTGCGTTATCTGCGGGAACTATTATTTTATTTTTCCCGCTGATTACGCTGATATACGCAGATTGCTAATAACAATTCAATATCTTTTCCACCAGCACCTGTGCGTGTTTCAGGTTTGATTCTACCGACCAGCCGGCAATATGCGGCGTTAAGATCACATTGTCAGCATTAACGAGGTATTGCATAGGCTCCGGGAAATTCTTAAGACCTATTTTTTCAAAGGATGATGACTCATATTCGAGCACATCCAGTGCGGCGCCTGTTACTTTTCCACTTTTCATGTTTTTAACTAAATCTTCTGTGTTCAGCACCTTGCCGCGTGAGGTATTGATGAGATAAATGTTTTTTTTGAATGAATTAATATACGCGTCATTCACCATATTGTGGGTTTCATCAGTCAATGGCACGTGCATACTCACAATATCTGCATATTCAAACACCTCTTCGAGTGTTTTTTCGCATACAAAATCATCGGAATAATCCTTTTTGTATTTGTCGTAAGCAATTACATTGGCATCAAAGCCGTGCAGACATCGTGCAAAAGCACTGCCCATGTTTCCGTATCCGATAATTGCTACGATTTTTTCGCTTATTTCAGTGCCGCGATTGGCTTCGCGTATCCACTGTCCCTGACGTTCCTGGCGGTCGGCGATATTAATTTTGTTCAATAAATTCAGTAACATTCCCAGTGTGTGTTCGCCCACCGCCTGACGGTTGCCTTCGGGAGAGTTGAACCAGCGAATACCTTTTTTTTCTAAATATTCCGTATCTATGCTTTCCATGCCGGCACCGATGCGGGCAAGAAACTTCAGTTGAATGGCTTTATCAATCAACTCTTTCCCGATGACAAAGCGGCTGTTTATGACGATGCCCTCGTACTTAGAGATTTCCTGTTCCAGCTCTGAGGAATCCTTCATAATATTTTCTACACATTTATGCCCTGCCTGCAACATTTTTTCAATAAAATGCGGGTGTATTTTCGATGCGATGAGGATATTCATTTTTTGTATTTGTTGCAAATTTAGTGAAAAAATGCCAAGCTAATAATTCCAAAATGATTGAATATCTGCTACTGCACCTGATAAAAACCTTCTTTGTGAATTCATAGTGCACCAATTGTCCTTGTGGTTATTATAATGAATGTTTTTGAATGAAGTAAATTTATTTCACGCAAAGATGCAGAGGCGCAAAGGGCTATTGTTTCTTTAATTCTTTCTTCTCACTTCTGCATTCTGAATTTCATTTATCTTTGCAATAATGGAGAAAAATTTTCAGCTCACAGATTGGCTTCCTGTTTCCCGTGAAGAACTCGAAAAGCGCGGCTGGGATTATGTTGACGTAATCGTTGTCAGCGGTGATGCTTATGTGGACCATCCTTCTTTCGGCCATGCCATGATTGCCCGGCTGATTGAAAGCGAAGGATTTCGTGTGGCCATTTTGCCTCAGCCTAATTGGCGCGATGACCTGCGTGATTTTAAAAAGCTGGGCAAGCCACGCTTATTTTTTGGAGTAACTGCAGGCTGCATGGATTCGATGGTGAACCACTATACGGCTTTCAAGCGGCTACGGAGCACAGATGCATACACACCCGGCGATAAATCAGGATTTCGCCCCGATTATGCTTCGGTGGTTTACTCCAACATTTTGAAAAAATTGTTTCCTGATGTCCCTGTAATTCTGGGTGGAGTAGAGGCCTCATTACGAAGATTTACCCATTACGATTATTGGTCGGATATGCTGAAACCTTCTATTTTAGTAGAGGCAAAAGCCGATTTACTGATTTACGGACAAGGAATACAACCGTTGAAAGCATTGATGGAACACATAAAAAACGGTGGCAGCATCGAAACGGCAAAAACAATTAACCAGCTTGCTTACCTTACAGACAACTTAGACACAACATTTGACAATAATTGCATTAAATTACCTTCACACGAAGATTGCCTGCGCGATAAAAAGCTCTTTGCCAAAAGCTTTACCATCATCGAAACAGAGTCGAACAAGCTATATGCAAAACGTCTGATACAGAAATGCGATAAAAAGTATGTCGTGGTTAATCCGCAGTTTTTACCTATGACAAGTGCTGAAATTGACAGCGCTTACAATTTACCATACACCCGAATGCCGCATCCTCGCTACCTGAAACGTGGAACCATTCTGGCTTATGAGATGATACGCCATTCTGTTACTATGCATTCCGGATGCTTTGGCGGATGCAGCTTTTGTTCCATCTCCATGCATCAGGGGAAATTTATTTCCAGTCGCTCTGAAAATTCGATTTTAAATGAAATAAAACAGACTACTAAAATGTCCGATTTTAAAGGGTATCTGAGCGACCTTGGCGGGCCAACGGCAAATATGTACGAGATGCAAGGTGTTGACTTGAAAGTTTGCGAAAAGTGCTCGCGTTATTCTTGTATTTATCCGAAAATATGCAATAACCTGAATGATAACCACAAACCGCTTATTGATATTTACAAGAAAGCCGGCAGTGTGCAAGGAATAAAAAAGGTTTTTATCGGCAGCGGGCTGCGCTATGATTTGTTTATCGGCAGAAAACCTGCTGATGACAAAAAAAATCATTACACCGAATACCTCAAACTGTTGGTAAAAAATCATGTGTCGGGGCGGTTGAAAGTAGCTCCTGAGCATACTTCCGATAAAGTGCTGGCCATAATGCGAAAGCCCTCTTTCAATCTGTATTCGCGTTTTAAATACATCTTTGATAAAATTTCATTTTCTGAGGGGCTTAACCAGCAAATTGTACCTTATTTTATTTCGAGCCACCCGGGATGCACCCTGCAGGATATGGTTGAATGTGCGGTGGATATCAAGCACACCGGAATACAACCCGAGCAGGTACAGGATATGACGCCCACTCCTATGACACTGTCTTCCGTGATGTATTATACCGGCACCGACCCTTACACCGGCAAACCACTATACGTGGCGCGCAACACTGAAGACAAGCGGCAGCAGAAACTGATGTTTTTCTGGTATAAAAAAGAATTCCGGCAGGAAATAATAGGGATATTGAAACAAAGCAAACTGAATTATTGTATTAATAAATTGTTTGATAAAAAAACATAAAGTATATTTGTGGATATAAGGTTTAGCTCTCTCAAAAAAACAGATTACAGCTACAAAAAAGGTGAAGCCTACAAGCATTAATTAATGCAAAACATGAAAAAAATAACATTACTTATATTCGCGCTGTGTTGGATTAGAGGTTCATATGCCCAATACCTTGTAATAGATAATTCGAGTTCGGGTGGGTATGAGATACCATTCCAAGACACAGTGTTACATTGTTACGCACAATATCCGAACGCTTCTTATGTTAATTACTATCTTGATCTGGACGGTGATTCTATAAATGATATTAGATTTTATTTATATGATTGGTTTAATGTACATTTATGGAGTACTAGTATAATATCTGTATCAACATTTAACAATTTCTATGTTCACATAGATACCAGTTATATAGAATATTATCAAACATTTATTTCCGGGTTGGTAGTTGATACCTTCAGAAAAACCACCATAATAAAAAAATATAATTGGGGCGACACCATACATTATTCTAACGAAAATTTACTTTCACATGGAGCACCATTATCAACTAGATATTATCACTACGGCCCACCAGGAATGTTGTCTCAAAATATTGATGCGTTCTGGGGGGATACTTCTTATATTGTATTTACAAAAAGTCAAGGAAAGGATTTTATTTTATATTACCTTAAAATTGAGGTCGGTAGTGAGTATGATAATACACTTAGTCTAATATCTGCAAAAACAAATATAGTACCAGATGAAATTCCTCAAACAACAATTGAATTACCAGAGGATTACATATTCCCAAATCCAACAAAAGAAGTGTTTTATTTTAAAGAAGGTTGTGATTTAATAGAGATATATTCTCTGCAAGGCACATTAGTCGTTAAAGAAAATTTATCCATCACACGAAATTTTTTTAATGTATCTCAGCTTCGAAAAGGTTTTTATTTTGTTTACCTTAGAAAGAATGAAACAAAATTCTTAACTAAGCTGATTAAATTATAACTATTGCTACATCCTTTTGATTGCGACAATAAACTGATGCGTGCCACGTGCGGTTGCAGAGACATTAAACAATCGCTTTCCTCAGCATATTCATTGCATGCACGGAAGCCCTGATAATATTGCGCTCCCTGTCGTTGCCAAGCATCAGTTTTTCAGCAATGGTATATTCTGGTGTGGCGAGTGCCACCCAAACAGTACCTACAGGTTTTTCTGGCGTGCCGCCATCAGGACCGGCAATACCTGACGTGGCAAGGGCATAATCACTTTTTAATAAATTTTTGGCTCTCTCAGCCATGGCTATTACCACGTCTTTGCTTACTGCCCCGTAACTGTTAATTAATGATTCGTCCACTCCTAAAACTTCCGTTTTAACTTTGTTTTCATAGGCAATAACACTACCTTTAAAATATTTTGAACTGCCTGGAACGGAAGTGATAAGGTGTGCCAGGTATCCGCCGGTACAGCTTTCGGCAGTGGTCAACGATTGTTGTTTATTTATTAATAATTTTCCGGCAACTTGTTGCAAAGTTTCATCCCCGAAACCAAAAATAAAATCTTTTGCGAATTCGTTTAATGCTTTGATTTTCTGAATGATTAATTTTTCGGCATTTCCCGTAATGTTTTTGTAACAGGAAAGCCGGAGTTTCACAATCCCCGGCTCAGGAAGGTAAGCCAGTTTAATATTTCCCGGAAGTTTTTCTTCCCAGTCACGTATGCGTTCTGCTAGTGCCGATTCGCCGATACCGGTGGTTAAAATCGTTTTGTGAATTACAGAACCGGACAGGTTCAGCTTTTTGAGTTTTGGCAACACTTCATTCAGCAGTATGTTTTTCATCTCAAAAGGGACGCCGGGTAGCGAGATGTAGTGGTTGCCATTTTCTGTAAACCACATACCCGGGGCAGTACCGAGCTCATTCTTCAAAGGGATACAGTTTTTGGGCAGTTCGGCTTGTTTTCTGTTTATCTCGTTCAATGTCCAGCCACGGCGGGAAAACAATGCTTCAATGTTTTTTAGGGACGATTCATTCAAAACCAATGGTGAACTAAAAAACTCAGAAAGTGTTTTTTTTGTAATATCATCATTGGTGGGGCCAAGACCGCCTGTAATAATTGTTATTTCTGCATTTTTTGCACTGTTGTGCAAGGCATAAAAAATATCTTCACGATTGTCACCAATAGTATAAATAGCTGAAACATTGATGCCTGCTTTATTTAATTCATCCGCGATAAAAGCAGCATTGGTGTTTACGGTTTGCCCGATGAGCAGTTCATCGCCAATGCTGATGATAAGGGCTTTCATTTGAAACTGAGTGTCTCTCCCATATCTTTAGGGATAATGGACATCACAGGAATATCTGCTTTGCGTATAAATTCTGTGGTTTGTGAACTTACAAAAAAGGGTATGATGCTTGTTTCCTGTTGTGTCATAATCATAATAAGGTCAATATCTCCTTGTTGCTTCGCATAAACGAGCATTGTAGGTACATCATCCGACTCTTTTGCAGCTTCAATAATTTCCGCAGTACAACGAATATTACGTTCTTCGATGAAGTTTACAACCTGTTGTATCTTAGCATGTAATTCTTTAACTATTCCCTTATGATTCACTGACCAAAGAACTGAAACAACTTTTATGGTTGAACCGAATAACTTAGCCATTTCGATAGCCCATGAAACCTTTTGGCGGCTTTCCAGAGTTAGGTCAATGGGGACTAAAATACTGCGGCATCCGTTGTAATTGTGCTCAGAAGAAATTGTGATTACCGGGCATTTTGCGTGGCGTATCACTCTGGAAGCATTGGCGCCTATGGTTGATTCATCATCATTATAAGTGCTGGCTTTTCCCATTATTATAAATTTTGCTTCTATCATGTCGGCTATTTCGACAATCTTGGAATATATTTTGCCTTTGGCAACCATACCGCTTATTCTTAATCCGGTTTCCTTTGATTTTATACCTGCAAATTCATCAAGTTCTGCCTTCATTTTTCCCATAAGTTCTTCACTCTGGTCGGCCGAAAAAAACTTGCTTATCAAATTGCTTTCTTCATGCACATAAAGCAAAGTAATATCAAGTTTCGAAAGGCGGGCAATGTTGTATGATTGTCCAAGGGCAATTTCTGATTGCTCGTTGAAGTCAAAAGGCACCAATATGTTTTTGTAATTTTCCATAAAACTTTAAATTTGTAAACAGTTTATAAATATACACACAAAATATTTACCTTGACAAGAAAAAAATAAAAAACTGACTAATGATGTGATTATCAGTAATAAAATATTCTTATGATGCAAAAATAACAAAATGGACACTTATGAAAAAATTTGAAGAATCCGAGCTTATTATTACTCCGGAGAATAAAATATACCACCTTAATTTGCATCCAGAAGACATTGCAGATGATATTATTGTAGTTGGTGATCCCGGAAGAGTTGGAAAAATATCCTGGCATTTTGACAGCATCGAACTTAGAGCTCAGAACAGGGAAATAGTAACCCATACAGGATATTTTGGCGGAAAGAGAATCACAGCCTTGTCAACAGGCATGGGCCCCGACAATATTGACATCGTGCTGAACGAGCTTGATGCACTTGCAAATATTGATTTTACCACACGTACTGTTAAACCTGTATTACGAAAATTGAACATCATTCGTATTGGCACTTCAGGTGCTATGCAGAAAAATATTCCCATCGATTCGTTTGTTGCATCTTCATATGGACTTGGCATTGACGGGGTTCTGAACTTTTATGAGAAACCTCAGAATGAGGTGGGTGATAAATTTACCGACGAGTTCATCCAACAGACAAAATGGCCTGCATTTCTTGCGAGACCTTATGTGTTTCCAGCTTCTGAAGAGCTTTTAAAGAAAATAGCTTTTGATATGCAGCAGGGCATAACAGCTACGGCACCGGGTTTCTTCGGACCACAGGGCAGACAACTGCGTGCAGGACTAGCATTTCCGGACCTGAACGAAACACTGACAAGTTTCGAATTCCAAAGCAATAAAATTACAAACTTTGAAATGGAAACCTCGGCATTATATGGATTGGGAAAACTTTTAGGACACGAAACCCTGACGATATGTGTAATCATTGCCAATCGCATTGCGAAACAATTCAGCAAGGATTACAAGCCACTGATGGAAAAACTTATATTGACAGTACTGGAACGTATTACCAAATAAACCGGATATGCGAAAAATATATTGCTTCGGCGAAGCCGTTTATGACATAATTTTTAAAAACGAAATCCCGGTTGAGGCTAAGCCCGGCGGCGCCATGCTCAACGTAGCTGTATCTCTTGGACGTCTCGGGCTTCCCGTGTATTTTGTCGGCGACTTTGCCAACGACAGGGTAGGGAATATTATTAAAAAATTTCTTAAAGAAAATAATGTAGATACAACCTACATCACCATGTATACCAACGCCAAATCGCGTATTGCATTAGCATTTCTGGACGAAAAAAACAATGCCGACTATTCTTTTTATAAAATACGAATTGAAGATAAACCCTATATAAATTTTCCCGAACTTCAGCAGGACGATATTCTTTTGTTCGGCTCGTATTATGCCATCAAGCCCGAAATAAGAACGATGGTTTCGGAATTTATTCATCAATCAAATCAAAAAAATGCGCTGATAGTTTACGACCCTAATTTCCGACTTGCGCATCTTAATATGCTCGAACAACTTAAACCCTTTATCGAGGAAAATATTTCTATAGCTGATATTACAAAAGGTTCTGATGAGGATTTTAAAAATATTTTTCAAATCGAAGATGCTGGAGCGACTTATAATTTGTTAAAAAAACTCGGAAGTAAATCTTTAATATATACACGAAACCGTAATGGGGTGGATTTGCAAACCTATGATTTTGAGAGTCATGTGCCGGCTATTGGTGTCAAACCCATCAGCACAGTGGGCGCCGGCGATACTTTTACAGCGGGGATGGCCTACTGGATGTACAAAAATAAAATTGATAAAATAAAGCTGCAAAGACTCTCACTGGATGAATATAACAAGATGATAACTATGGCTGTGCGTTTTGCTACGGATGTATGTTTGAGTTATGATAATTATATTTCTTATCATTTCAGGGATGAACTGATAAAATAATAATGTAAAAATATTTCATTCACCAAGTTTTTGTTTAGTAAATGCGTTTGATAATTAAACTGAGTCTATGAAGCCGGGTAAGGAGCTGAAGGAGATAGTGGATTTGTGCAGAGAAAATAATTCGGCTGCTCAGGAAAAGCTTTATAAAATGTTTTATGGTGCGATGATGAATATTTGTTTGCGTTATTCAAGAAGCGAAGATGATGCCCTGGAGGTTTTGAATACCGGTTTTTTAAAAGTTTTTCAAAATCTTGACAAATATCAGGGAGAAGGAGATTATTTATATGCGTGGATACGAAAAATAATGGTAAATACAGCGCTTGACAAGATACGCTTTGAAAAAAACCGCTATTATAATACAGTTCCTCTCAACATTAACAACGATTCTTCGCACATAGAAAACGAAGCTTTGAGCAAGCTTGGGGAAGAAGACCTCATCAAAATGATACAGGACCTACCTCCGGCCAGCCGCTCCGTGTTTAATATGTATGTTTTTGAGAATTTTAATCATAAAGAAATAGGGAAAGCCCTTAACATAACCGAAAGCACTTCGCAATGGCATTTGCTTAATGCAAGGCGCATATTAATGAACAGGATTTTAAAACTTAACCGTAAGGAGACCATCATAAATGGATAAAGAAAATAATATTGACAAATTGTTCAAAGAGAAGCTGGCTGAATACAAGCCGGATTTTGTCCCCGAGCACTGGCAGATGATGAAAGCGGCCATAGCAAACCCTCGTAATTCGGGCATTGCCGGGACAGGGAAAAATACCGCCAATTTACTTCTTATCATCTCCGCTATCATCATCGTTTCCATGGGTATTTTCACCTATGTGCTTTCGGAAAAACTCAGGCTGGAAGGAAACAATGATAAATTAACTGGACAATTTTCCATAGAAAAAAATAATAATACGTTTGTGGAAAATGTGATGAATAATTCATCTCCGGAAAATATCACATCAGGCAATAACGAAATTTATAAAAATGCAAACGAAAAGAATAATGGTTTGTCTGATGAAAACTTTTCGTCAGATGATGATAAAAATGCCAGCGATGTTATAAATGCAGGTAATGCTGCAAATAAAACAAACAAAGCAGGCAGGCATGATAATATTGCGATTACAAATAATTATACAGGAAAGGTAAAAAACAATTCGGGTGACAATAATAATACTTTAACAAAAGAGAATTTAACATCGGGAAATACTGAAAATAATAAGAATAATTTACAGGAAGAAAACATTCAAATTATAAAAGATAAAGATAAGGATGTAACTTTTCCGGAATACCAGCCTGTAAATAACGCTGAAGATATTGACAACAGTGGAAAAGAAATGAATGATATAGTTTTACTGGAGCCGCAGAAAGCAGATGAAACAGTCCAAAATGAGGAAGTGAAAAACAGTGATGATAATGTTTCTAGCGTTATTGACGATTACAATTCAAAAAAACAACAAGCTGAAGCCAGAAAAAAATTGCAATCGGAACGTAATGCGAAAAGAGGCAGTAAGTCGAAAGTAAACCTGGAGACTCCTCCGGATTATAAGATAGGCATATTAAATAATTTTGAAGCCAATCCTGCTTATGCCGGCTACAATCAGAGGCACACCATCTCGGTGAGTACTATGGTTTATAAGCCTTTATACAAACCGGGTAATGACTTTAACGTACCATTCGGATATAAGCTGGCTTACGATTTAACTTTTGGCAAGAGAAAAAATTTCGGAGCAGGAATAGATTATAGCAGGTTTATTGGGGGAGCAGGGGGGTCGTTGTCTGTTGACATGAGTTTTTCATATCGTTTTACACTTGCACCATACCATTATCTGCGTGTGGGAGCAACTGCCACTTTTTTGTCGCTGGATGTCAACAATACTTCTTTAACATTTTCAGATATGATAGATAATCATCATGGTTTTGTTTTCGGTACTAACGAGATATTTCCTGGCAAGACAGCCCAGAACAAATTTGATTTAGGTGTCGGTGTTTGGTACAGTTGGGAATCATTATATGTGGGCTTGTCTGCCAATCACCTGACATCGCCGGAAGCTGGACTAGTATCTTTGTATCGTATTCCACGTGAGTACATGCTTTCAGCAGGTTATGCCCTGAAGTTTGGCGACAACTTTGGCATGTTGCCGGCCATCGAAATGCTTTGTGATGAAAAGACGTTTCGTTTTACTCCTGCAGCATTGTTTACATACAAACGCTGGCTGCTGTTCGGCGCCGAATTTCGCAACCTGAAGAATGCAGGCATCATACTTGGATTTAATATAAAGGATAATGTAATTATTAACCTGCATACCGGCTTACCGATGAATAAAATTCTTATTCAAAACTTTGGGATTATTGATTATGCCGGAATCAATGTCCGCCTGCAGTTCGGAGGGAAAAGATAATAATAGGAAAGCTATGAAGAAACATAATAAAATAGTTTTGTTTGCTTTGTTTTTTCTGATGACATTCATTGCCTTTTCCTGTAAAAAACAAGACACCCCCACCCCGGAGCCTATATATGATACCTTGCTTGTCAATGCTCCCGGAATGTTTTACGATATGAGCGAAAATACCATACTCACACTGGATGCTACCATACCGGAAGCAACATCTTACCTTTGGCTGCCGGGAAACTTATCCACACCTACCATAACCATAAGAGACGAAGGATATTATGAGGTTACTATCATCACTCCATCTCAGCAATACGATTATCAGGTGACTGTGGTTTATAACGGAAGCGATTGCTATATTCCCAACTCATTTACTCCCAATAACGACATGTTAAACGATACTTGGAGGCCATATTTCTATAATATAAGCACGGAGAATTACTACCTGTATGTTTATAATGCTGATAACGTGAAATTATTCACAACCGAAGACCCTTTGCAGGCCTGGGACGGGAAATATCACGGTCAGCTGATGCCGGCTGGATATTATTACTACGTGATAAATTATCAGACAATTTCAGGAGATTCTAAGACAAAAAACGGAATGCTGCAATTGGTTTTATAGTTTAAAGTTCAGAGCAAATAAGTTATTGTTTCGGGTTTTAACAAACATATTAATAAAAATGGCCGGTTGTGCTATTAAATTATGAAATCTCACTATTTCATATATACAAAATATGGACGGTTCAAATTTCGATTTAGCTCAATCCTGCCGTCAGAAAGTTATGAGCTAAATAGCACAACCAGTTAAAAAATATGTTATTTGCGTTGTTAGTTATTGTTTTTTTATTTTTTAACCCAAAATCAATTCTAAAAAAAAAAGTAATATTTTTACTGCACAAAATACATTTAACAAACACAAAGCCATGAAAAAACTTTTTGCACTTATCGTTATTTTGTTCACATGTTTTTATTTGTCATATGCACAAACAGCCGACAGAAAATGGAGCATGGGGATTCACGGGGGCGCCTCGCAATATTGGGGAGACCTGGGCCATGGTTTTTACAGTTTCACCAAAGGTTGTTATTTCTTTGGGGGGCTGTCTGTTTCTCGTTATCTTGACAGATTCTTCGACTTAACCCTGGCAGGTAACTACGGCAGTATCGGTTATGGCAAATCAAAGTCCATAAACCCTGCAACAGGCCCGTACATACATTCGTCACTTTTAGATGTTGATTTAACGGCTCGTTTCAAATTTCTCGGAAACGATGAATTTAAATTGTCGCCCTATATTTTCTTCGGAATAGGTTATATGAACTTTAACGATAAACACAGTGATGAAACCTGGCATAATGTTGCTTTACCGACATGCGGTATCGGGCTTTCTTATCACTTTCTTCCTTATATGACACTGCGTTTTCAGGAAAAATTCATTTATTCTAACTACGACAAGGTTGACCACTATGCCCGCAAGGACGATGACAGTTATCTTCAGCACGACCTCAGCCTTGCTTTTAACTTTGGCAAAGCAAAAGACACAGATGCCGATGGCATACCTGACAAAGATGACAAATGTCCGGAGGTCAAAGGGCTGTTGAAATTCAGTGGCTGCCCCGACACTGACAATGATGGCGTTGTAGATAGCGATGATGCCTGCCCGGGCACATCCGAAAATGTTAAAGTGGATGCCAAAGGCTGCCCGCTGGATACTGACGGCGACGACATTGCCGATTATTTAGATAAATGCCCGGAAGTGAAAGGCCTTGCAAAGTTTGCTGGCTGCCCCGACACCGACAATGACGGCGTTATAGATAAAGACGACCAATGCCCCGGAACGCCTGAAAATGTAAAGGTGGATACCAGAGGTTGCCCGTTGGATAATGACAACGATGGTATTGTTGATTACCTTGACAAATGTCCCGATATCAAAGGCCTGAAAGAACTAGATGGTTGCCCCGACAAAGACGGCGACGGCATTCCCGATTATCTTGATAAATGCCCTGAAGTAAAAGGCATACCCGAAAACAAAGGCTGCCCCGAAGTGAAGCAGGAAGTGAAGGAAATATTCCGCAAAGCATTGCAGGGGATACAGTTTGAAACCGGCAAAGATGTCATACGTTCTGTGTCATACCCGATACTCAACAATGTGGTAAATATCATGAAGGAGAACAAGGAGTACAACCTTATCATTAACGGGCACACCGATAACGTAGGCGATGATGCTTCAAACATGCTATTATCGCAAAAACGTGCTGACGCTGTAAAGGGCTACCTGGTGAACAAAGGAATTGATGCAGCACGCATGAAAGCTTTTGGCTATGGCGAGACCAAACCGGTTGAAGA
The DNA here is from genome assembly GCA_023228145.1 of Bacteroidales bacterium. Lineage (NCBI taxonomy): Bacteria > Pseudomonadati > Bacteroidota > Bacteroidia > Bacteroidales > Bacteroidales bacterium. The sequence continues at coordinate 22,823 of JALOBU010000024.1, forward strand.
TAACAGCACTGCTTCCGGACGCGCCAAAAACAGGCGTGTTGAGTTTGTGGTGGAGTTTTAAGTATGATTCGGTAAAAAACTTTTAAGCTCATTGCGGTATTACAAATAATCAATGTTGTTTGTAATGGAAGGAATTATTGCAAGCTATTGTTGATTACTGCTTAATAAATTTTATATTTTTTCTGCTTATGGTATCAATAATTTCAACAAAGTAAATTCCTGAATTCAGTCCGCTAATATCAATGGTATTTCTGTTGTTCAAATTATGAGTGGCTACCGGCTGCCCTAAAGAATTGTAAATGTTCACGGTCAGCGATGATGATGTTACATCGCCCAGCAGATAAATGATATTCTCTGCAGGGTTTGGATAGACTAAGAAATTTGATTCTGCATTATTTTCATTTATTCCTGCATAAGCCATCTTCACTGCCCTCCAGGCGTGTATTTTTCCCCATCCCCAGCGGTAGCTTCCCGTGTCAGGAATAGCTCCTGTGCGATTATCTTCGCGTGCCGTCTGAATAATGATATCTTTTACTTGTTCGGGAGTCAGGCTTGGATTGGCCTGCAACATCAAAGCAACAATGCCGGTTACCATAGGTGATGACATAGATGTGCCAGAGAAGCCCATAAATTTATATGTTCTCCCGCCAAATTCAACTGTAGTTACAGGATTAGGGTAGCTGCCGTTGGTGAATGATGACAAGGATGAAATAACTCCCACTCCGGGGGCAGAAATATCGGGTTTAAGCCTTCCATCGAATGTAGGTCCATAACTTGAGAAGGAAGCTAAAGTTCCCCCATACAAATTTCCGCCGGCATAGTATTCGGAATTATAAGCTGCAACACTGATGATGCTTTGTGAACAGGCAGGTTCTCCTACACCGCAATAATAATCGCCGTTCACCCAACCGGGCTGGGCATTGGAAAAAGCTGAACCCCAGTTGCCGACATCATTTATGAGTTCGATCACATTCCAGCAGTTTATTACTCCGGAATCAGCAGAGGCGAAAAGCACTATTTTGTATGTGCCTGTTTTCAGGTTACGTATCCGTATGCGCATATGCGGCCGGTTGTTCAATGGATTTGAAGAATCACTGGAAATATTGTAAAAGATGGTGTCGGCGCCAATAATAATGCTGTCCTCAATGTAATAAACAGAAGAATCGGCGGTTGAATAAAAAGATGATTGATCAAGTAGGCTATACGATGTATTGTATACTTTCAAGCTTACATCAAACTTATGCTCTGGTTCACCCCATATGGTTACCGACTGCCCCCACATTTTTGGATAATAGGAGTAACTGTCGAAATTCACCTGTGTTCTCAACGTGTCGCTGATACCATTAAATGAATGTGCCAGATGAAATTTTACATCGCCGTTGTTCCCGGCAGCGGCAACAAAGACCACACCCTGTAATGACAGTTGGTCAATAGCCTGGCTTAACAATGATGTGCCGTCAAGGTTGCCGGCATAGTAAAGCCCCCAGCTTTGGTTTATCACTAAACGCTTGATTACACTTGATGCATAATCTGCCATCCAGTTGTAAGCATCCAGCACTGCCGCCATGTCAACCAGGAAAGTAGCCATAAGATATTCGGCCTCGTATGCTACACCGCGATATATGGTACCCGCACCGCTGCCGCCGCAGATGCCTGCCACATGTGAAGCGTGTGTGGCCCATTCATAAACATTAAATGTGTCGCACTGTGCCAACAGCAGGTCTGCCTCTCCTGCAATCTCAGTTCCATAAGAAAAGCCTGCAGGTGGCGGCCCCGCATTGCGAAACTGATCCCATGCTTTTACAATGCGTGTATGCGACAATGTGGTGTCATAAAACATCGGATGTGTATAATCAAAACCCCAGTCGGTGATGCCGATAAGGACATCTTTGCCTGTAAATGGCATAGGAAGGTCAATACCTTGCCACACACTATCTACACGGGTATCTTTTACAGCACGATTTAGGGCTGGGGATATTTTTCCGGCAACCTCAAGGTATGAAATGCCGGGGAGTTTACTGATCATGTGAATTTTTTTCAGCGGGATGCGCAGCGTGATAATGTCTCCTGTTCGTGACCCAATTTTCATACCTTCAGTTTCCAGGATAGTTTGATTAAATTGTTCGTTGACAAGTGCAAGGCAGGATATATAATAAACCCCGTTGCGCTTTGTTATTGCATATTTGTTGCAGATATCGCTGTCCGGAATATTATCCGTTTTTGACATTGATTTGTTAAGGTCGGCCAGAAAAATCATAGTTTCTGCCGAAATGCGTGTTTGTGCAAATATCTTAACAGTTCCTGTCAGAATTATAAGCAACAGGAAAAAGAGTTTAATAAAACGAATCATAATATTTTTTAAATAATTATTCGGCTTCGCGGCCAAAGATGGCATAAACCGGAAAGTGGTCGCTGTAACCCATAATATATTGGCCTCCAGCTACAGTGCGCCATGGGTAACCTGTAAATGTGCCGGTTTTCTGCCTCAGGAATTGCTCGTTAAAAACTTTGGCTTTGATAAACTTGTAACTTTTGTATTCTTTTCCGGTAAGTGTTGACGAAACAATAATCTGGTCATAGAGGTCCCATGAATCGCGATACGCATAAGAACCTACGCCATCCATAAACAATTTGTACATCGGGTTAAACAGGTCGCCGGAAACAACTTTATCTTTGGAGGTTTTCGCATTGAGATATTTCCTGATGCTGGCATTATTCGGATTATCGTTAAGGTCACCCATGATAACAATTTTTACATCAGAGTTATTTTGTTTCAGGGAGTCAACAATATTTCTTGATAACATAGCTGCTGCTATGCGTTTCGGAGCGCTTCTTTTTTCGCCCCCGCGGCGTGAAGGCCAGTGATTAATCAAAAAATAAAATCGTTCTCCGTCAAGTTTTCCCCATACAAGCAGCTGGTCACGGGTAAGGAATGATTTATCAGATGTTGACAATGTATATGGTTTACTTCCTTCCTGAACAAAGCGGCTTTTCTGATATAGTAAAGCCACATCAACACCGCGTCGGTCAGGGGAATTATAATGAATAATGCCATAATTTTTTGCTTTTAGCGCGTCAGAATTGACAAGGTCTTCAAGGACGGTACGGTTTTCTATTTCTGAAAGGCCTATAATAGCAGGTCCATCAGGAACTATGTCCTGTCCGATTTTTGAAATAACTTCCGATAGACGCTGAAGTTTTAAATTGTATTTATCCAAATCCCATTTCTGGCTACCATCGGGTAAAAATTCCGCATCATCGGTAAGAGGGTCATCGTAAATGTCATAAAGATTTTCAACATTATAAAAAGCAATTATTGCTATCGAAAGCTTTTTATCCTGTGCATTTAAAAGGGATACTTGTAGAATTATAGTAACAAACAAAGTCAGTTTTTTAAGCATAAATAAAGTTGTTAACAATATATAAGTATCAAAATTAATCCTTTTGATTAAAAAAACTTTAAATTATTTTTTTTTGCCTTTAAATAATTATCTTTGTTTGGGTATATTTTCTGAATTTTATCCATGATAATAAATAATGAATTCTAAATATTACATATGAAAAAGGCATTATTGTTGTTTTTCCTGACATTTTTAACGGCAAATTATCTTATTGCTCAGAAAGCCATTATACAAGGCAAAGTAGTAGATTACACAGGAACCCCTATTCAAGGTGTGAATGTATCGGTGGGTGAAAAAAATACTCTTACCGGAACTGATGGTAAATTTTCAATAGAAATTGAGCAATATGCGCAGGTACGAATTATTTTTAGTGTTGACGGCTATGAATATAGGGCCATTAATTCAAATGTTGCATCTCCTGTTTTCAATCTGGGAATGGTTGAAATATCTTACTCCGGTCATAATAACTTCGTTTCAGATGGATATACAGATGCTGCTGCAGGAAGTGTGGTTTCGGAAGATGAAGTCAAAGACCAGTATGTTGCAGGTCTATTACATTCTTCCACAGATGCATTTGTTTCGGTATCAGGGTATACACTCAGTGCCGGTTATTTTCGCCCCCGTGGTTATGACAACGAATATTCAGAAGTATTAATCAGCGGGCTATCCATGAATGACCCCGAAACCGGCAGGCCAAGTTTTTCGGACTGGGGCGGGCTTAACGATGCCACGCGTTTCAAAGAAAGCTCTTACGGCCTTAGCCCGACACGTTTTTCTTTTGGCACTTTAATCGGTACACAGGATATTGATGTGAGGGCTTCTCACCAGCGAAAACAGATTAAGCTGTCGTACGCTTTTTCAAACCGGACATATCAGCACCGTGCCATGCTCACCGGTTCTACCGGCCTCATGAAAAACGGCTGGGCAGTAACAGCTTCCTTGTCAACAAGGCTTGGTAACCACGGATATGTTGAAGGAACCCCGTACGAGGCATATTCCTATTTTCTTTCTGTAGAAAAGAAGATCGGGAAAAAACATTTTATCTCATTTACGGGCTTTGGGGCGCCAGCAAAAAGAGGTATGCAGTCGGCTGCCGTACAGGAAATTTATGACATGCTGGAAGACAATTATTACAATCCAAACTGGGGTTGGCAGGAAGGGAAAGTCCGCAATGCACGTATAAGAAACAGCCATGAACCGGTGTTAATGTTGTCGCACTATTATGATATTAATGATAAAATAAAGCTCACAACAACATTTGGTTTCAGCTTCGGCAGGACAGGCACTACTGCTCTTAACTGGTACAATGCCGCTGACCCGCGCCCTGATTATTACAGGTACCTTCCAAGCTGGCAGGAAAATGTTGACCCGGAAACAGCTGCAGATCCCCTCTTGGTTCAGGATATTATCAATGCATGGAAAACAGATGAAAATGTCAGGCAAATTAACTGGAATGAGTTGTATCAGATAAATTATCTTAGCTATCTCAGTGGTGACCAGGCAAAATATATCCTTGAAGAACGCCGTCTTGACCACTGGCAGGAAGCACTTTCATCACACCTGAATTACGAAATTAACAAACATATATTTTTCAGCGGAGGGTTGAATATTAACCTATATAAAAGCCGTAACTACAAAGTCATAAATGATATGCTTGACGGAATGACAGACGTAACTACGGGAGAGCCTTACACAGGCTACTGGATTGATGTTGACCAGTACTCTGAACGAGACTTTCCTTCAGATACAAATATGTTACAAAACGACTTAAATAACCCCGGGGAGAAAAAATATAAAGGAGATGTTTTCGGGTATGACTATGATGTGCATATTAATTCTGCAAACATTTGGGCGCTTAGTGAATTTTCTTTTAATCACTTTGATTTCTTTGCTGGAATTAAACTTTCCGGTACACAGCTGTGGAGAGACGGAAAAATGAAAAACGGACGCTTCCCTGATGATTCATACGGGAAGTCGGCAAAACATAGCTTTTTCGACTACGCTGTTAAAGCCGGTGTTACTTATAAACCAACCGGCAGACATTATATTGCACTTAATGGCGCTTACATGACTATGGCCCCGTCTTTTAACGACATTTATATCTCGCCAAGGGTAAGAAATACAGCCATAAGCGACATTAGACCCCGAAAGATTTTTAGTACTGATTTGAGTTATATTATCCGTTATCCTGTTGTGAAAGCCAGGCTTACCGGGTTTTACACACAATTCTGGGATGACACCAAATACAATAGTTTTTATCATGATGACCTACAGACTTTTGTTAACTATATGATGGTGGGTATAAACAAAACGCATATGGGTATTGAATTAGGTGTTGAAGTGAAAATAATTCCAGAATTGTCAGTTGTTGCAGCAGGTTCTTATGGAGAGTACAGGTATTCAAATCAGCCGTCTGCGTTCATGTCTGTTGAAAATGGTTCGCAGCCTGATTCGACACAAAAAATCTATTGTAAAAACTTTTTTGTAAATGGCACACCACAAGCCGCAGGCTCTCTGGGTTTGAAACTGGCTTATCCTGTAAACTGGATTAAAAATGTAAATGAGACATGGTATGCTAATGTCAATGCAAATATCTTTGCAAACAATTGGGTTGATTTTAATCCCAGCCGCCGCACTTCACAAGCTCTTGATGGTCTGATGCCCGATGACCCGCAAATTATTACTATTACTGAGCAACATCTGGCATACGAAAAACCCCAGTTTACACTGGATGCGTCTTTAGGCAAAACATTTGCTTTTAAAAAGTACTATATCGGGATAAATGCCAGTGTCAGCAACATTCTTGATAATAAAAAAATGATTACCTCCGGCTATGAGCAGCTCAGGTTTGATTATGAAACAAAAAATATTGACAAGTTTCCTGCAAAATACTATTATGGCTTTGGCAGGACATATTTCATTATGATTACATTCAGATATTAAAATAAAAAATAAATTATAGGTTATGAAAACATTTTTTGAGATAAAAAAAGTATGGGTGCTTGCAATTATTGCTTCTATGTTAATTGCCACAAGCTGCAAGAAAAACTTTGATATTCCTCCGGTTGAAATACCGACTTTTACCTTACCTGATGGAGCAACACTCATTAACATCAGTGAACTGAAAGCCCGCCATACCGTTTTAGGTGCCCTTGATAGTATAAATGATAATGTTTATGTGTCTGGTATCGTTACAGCCAACGATGAATCGGGGAATATTTATAAAAGCCTTTATATACAGGATACTTCTGGTGGATTGTATATTGGCCTTGACCGGACAAGTCTTTATAATATTTTCAAAGTGGGTCAACAGGTGTTTATCAAATGCCAGGGTTTATTTTTGGGGGATTATGGAGGAATGACACAGCTTGGAGCTATTTACAACGGAGAAATCGGCCGGATTCCCGACATTTATATTGACCAACATTTGTTTCGCAATGGATTACCCGGGACAACGCCTGAGGCTGAATTGTTGACCATCCCAGCTATAACAGACGCTCATCTGGGAATGCTTATCAAACTTGAAAATATGAGCTTCGTTGAAGTGGGACAAACTTTTTCATTGTCAACAGGAACAACCAACCGTACAATTACTGATGGGGCAAATACTTTGATTGTAAGAACCAGCAATTATGCAAATTTTGCAGCCAATATCATCCCGGGGGGCATAGGCACCGTTTATGGCATACTGAGTGTTTTCAACGGCGATTTACAACTTTATCTGCGAGATTTAAACGACCTTAGTGGTTTTGATTTCAATGCTGCTATTGTTTTAAGCGAACCTTTTGCAACAGTTGGCTCTCTTGGAACTTTTTCACAATATAGTGTAACCGGAGCACAGGTATGGGCGCAGTCAACATATAACGATGATACTTTTGCAAAAATGTCAGGATTTTCAGGATCGGCAATCGATAACGAAGACTGGCTGATTTCGCCTTCTCTGAACCTGGATAATTTCACCAATGAAAAACTTAATTTCTTTACCATGATGAATTATGGCACAGCAGGCGATGGTTCCCTCCGCCTTTATTTCTCTACAGACTATTCATCCGGGAATCCCACGCTGGCAACGTGGACAGAAATCACCGGAATGACACTTTCATCGGGTGGATGGGTTAAAACTACTTCCGGGGATGTTGACCTCTCGGCAATAAACGGTACTAACGTGCATATTGCGTTTAAATATTTATCTACTACTGCCGGTGCGGCTACATGGGAGGTAGGAGGCATTTTGATAACTGGATCTCACAATTAATATAAATGCAATACTTTCAAAGGGGGTTGTTTTCAAAAGAATAACCCCTTTTTGTTGTGATAAAACCCGGTATAAAAACTTTGTAATTTTATGTTAATTCCTGAATAATGAAAAAACTATCCGGAAAAATTCTAATTGTGTTGTTTGGATTTTTATTACCGTTTGTTATCCAGGCACAGACATTGCTACCGGCATCCTGGGACTGCTCCCCGGAATCTATCCCGGACGGATGGACAACTAATATATCTGACTATTATGTTTCATCGGCTTATTATCATTCGCCACCCAATGCAGCAAAATTTGAAGCAACAGGGAAGTATATAACCGTTCATTTTGTTGACAAACCTGATAGCCTGAAATATTATTTACGCGGCGCCTCTTTTTCAGGGGGTACTTTTTCCGTTCAGCAATCACAAAACGGCAGTACATGGACTGATGTGAGAATTTTTACAAATGCCAATATTCCTAATAGCAGTTTACAAACTGCTCAGCCTTTTAAAGAAAAACTACTATCAGTAACACGTTATGTCAGGTTTATATATACAAACAAATCAGGTGGTAATGTGGCTGTAGATGATATTATGATTACACCATTACCCCCCGGCCCTGAGGCATACATAAAGATTAAACTGAATAATATTTTTATTCCATCGGGAGGTACAGCAGTTTACGGCAACGCTTCTCCGGTAAATTTTATAGTGATAAATCAGGGAACCGATTCCACTCTTAGGCTTAACTCTGCAGTTTTCAGCGGGGTAGATGCTTCGATGTTCTCTTGCCCGGATATTCCACTAAATATTCCACCCAATGACTCGGTATTCCTTGCAGTACATTTTAGCCCATCAGGAGCTTCAGGAACTAAAACAGCAAGTATAAGTATCAGCAACAACGACTCCGGCAACAATCCTTATATTTTGAACCTATGGGCTGTGAACGGATGTTGTGCTACCGAACCCACACAGGCAGCCACAAACCTCAATTTTTCGTATGTCAAATCATATAAATTCCGTGTGAATTTTTCTGACGGGACCACTCCGCCGGAAAAATACCTTGTACTGAAAAAATCTTCACCAATAACAGAACAACCACTTGACGGGCAAAGCTATCGGAAGGGGGAATATATAGGTGGCGCTCAGGTGTCTTATATCGGGCCTGCCGGATATTTTTACCCATCCAATGTAATAGCCAATACTCATTACTATATAAAAATATTTTCTCTTAACGGTTTTCAGGGGTATGAAAATTATCTTACTTCAGCCATAGCTGCGGCAGATACAACCACACCCGAAAATATGATAGAGGATTATTATGACAGCATTGATGAACTTTCACCAACATTATGGCAAGACCTTCATACACTTATCAACAACCATTATTCTCAATATTACAGCAATTACACCTCTTATCTTGTGGATAATTTTGAAAGCCGTGATACACTTACCGATGGATATTCAAGAAAAGTAATCACATGTGCTTACTCTGGAGAAAATTATGTGTACAGCGAACCTTTTGCTTTTCTGTATTTTAGCAGGGAGCATAATTTCTGCCAGAGTTGGATGCCTACCTCTAATGATGCCAACTTTACCGACTTTCCTGAATATAGTGACTATCACAACCTGATGCCAGTCAACCAGAATAAAATTAATGTGTACCGTCTTAATTATCCCCTTGGAAAAGTTGTTACAATTCAATATCAATATTTAGATGCAAAAAAAGGCCTCGATTCTTCGGGAAATGTCGTTTTCGAGCCCCGCGACAAGATAAAAGGTGATTGCGCAAGATCGATGTTTTATCAGATACTATGCTATGACGGTGTGAACGGAAACGACTGGTATTTGCCAACGGTTATTGATTCTGCAACAATGTATGGGCAGAACGAAAGCCTTCTGAAACAATGGAATTTACAAGACCCTCCGGATAATTATGAAATAGCCAGAAATGATTACATACATTCATTACAACAAAACCGTAATCCTTTTATTGATAAGCCCGAATGGGCGAACAAATTCGGATTTGGTGTGTATAGCGGCTTAGATGAAAATAAAAAGCAAACCGGAGATGTTAGAATATCACCAAACCCTAATGACGGAGCTTTTACGATATTTAACTATACTCAAAAAGATAGTTTTTTTGAGTTTTTCGATATCATGGGAAAAAGAATTTTTGCCACTAACCTGAAAAGCGGCTTTTTTCAAAAAATAAAATTGCAGGAGCTGAACAGTGGAATTTATTTATACAAAGTGAAAGACAAATTAAATTTTTTTGAGACCGGAAAGATTATTATTTTGAAATAAAAAAAGCTGCCCCATTGTGGAGCAGCTTTCAAATGATTATGTATCTACTTATTGTTTAATAAATGTACGGGTTCCCTCTATAGTATTGCCATTCATAAAACTCAGGAAGTAAATTCCGTTTTGCAGGTTTGTTACAAATATTTTGGAGTTTTGTTCAGTTACGTTATATTCAAAAACTTTTTCTCCCAGAAGATTGATAACAGTAATTTTATTGATTTTCTTTTCAGTTTTGATGTTGATGACATCGCTAACCGGATTGGGATATATGCTGAAATAATTGCCGGTATTTTCTTCAATACTGCTGTGTAAAGTAATATCATTAATGTCTCTTGGTTCAAGAACAAAATCACCCCATGTGAAATAAACAACCCCGGTAACATCATAGTAGCTGCCAACTACAGCAGTGGGGAACCCGAAAATCAAATTTCCAATTTCAAGGGTGTCGGAATTTTGAATAACTTCCCACCAGCCCGATGTGTGCACATAAGTGCAGGGAGCGTCTATCACATTCACAAGCATGCCTTCATATTGCTCGGTTTTTACCGTTGTGGTTGTTAGTGAAACTGGAGTTGGCAAAGGCTTGCCGGTTGCAGGAGTATTAAAATATGTAATAGTTTTTAGCTCGGTTAAGTTGTTATATTCTGAAACTAAGCCTGTTAATACAATACTGTCGCCAAGAGCAGGAGAATGAGAATTGTCGTAAACATAGAGTCCGTTCCAGGGGTCGGTGCCGTCCTGAATAAAATATCCCAATGCATGTGTAGCTGTAACAATACCTGTAGTCGTTAATACAGAGTCATTGAGAGGGGAATCCCCGTTAGGCAGGGTGGTGTATTGAATATCATAAATAGGTGTGATGGTTGGCCCCGAAAGGTTAACAGTAAAGGTAGTACTATCTGCAACATTCGGGGTGAGCGGGTTGTGGCTGTTGTCAACCAAAGTCATTACCACCTTGTGAGCACCGTTTGTAAGTCCTGTTATAGAAATCGGGTCAGTGAGTGTATACTCATTGACACTTCCGCCATCAACGGTATAATGAATATGTCCATCAGTATTCATTATAAAATTAAATAAGGAAAAAGTAACATCAATATCAGCAGTGTAAACAGTTGAACCGTCAGCAGGATATAAAATGGAAATAACAGGGTCTGTTGAAACAGCCCCGTGATAGCCTAAGCGCTCGATAGTTTCTGTGGCGGCTCCGTCAACAACAGCCGTTGTGGTTTCCGTCCATTCGCTTAATGTCCATGTGGAATTTGGTGCTGTAATTGCTAAATTTCTATAATAAGATTTATTTGCATACTGAAAAGTGCCCCAGGCAAAAACATCTAGCAGGGTGGTTCCATTGTTTAATGTTACAATATCGGTATTTGTTGCATCGCTTCCCTGACCGTTGAAATTTGCTACCATAGCAGTGTCTCCGGGGGTATAACTTACCGCATAAGCGGGGCTGGCAGCATCTTTATGCCTTATAATTAAGCATTGTCCCGGGGCAAGAGTTCCCGTCAGGTTTCTTGTATAAGTCGGATTATTTGCGCCAATTTCAGCTTTGTTGTTATAAGTCTTAATAGTCAACTGAGGGCTTGTCAAGTCCACGGCGCTTGTCCCGATATTGGTAATTTCAATAAATTTGTTATATGAAGAACCTTCATAAATTTGGGAAATGATGACTTGTGCTTTCAGGCCTGTGAAGCAAAGCAGAAAAGCAGATAAAAAAAACAAAGTAATTTTTTTCATGGTTGTGATTTTAATTATTTAACGAATTAAGAGAAGTTTTTTTGTCAAAAATAATAAAAAGACCTTTTAAGAACACAAAAATCAATTTTCTTTAAAAGATTTTCTTTATAAATAATAAAAAAATGATAAATTTGTTACCCAACCATTAAAAAATAAATTTTGTCAGACAGCGTAATCATCATACCAACTTATAACGAAAAGGAAAATATTGAAAAAATTATCCGTAAGGTTTTTTCACTTCCTAAAGATTTCCACATACTCATCGTTGAAGACAATTCTCCTGACGGCACCGCCAATATTGTTAAAACACTTATGAATGAATTCCCCGGCAGGCTATTTATCGAAGAGCGCAAAGGGAAACTTGGCCTTGGCACGGCATACATACATGGGTTCAGGTGGGCTTTGCAGCGTTCCTACACTTATGTTTTTGAGATGGATGCCGATTTTTCTCATAATCCCGATGATTTAATAAGGCTTTATGATGCCTGTGCAAAAAATGGAGCCGATATGTCAATAGGCTCACGTTATATCAACGGTGTTAATGTTGTAAACTGGCCCATGGGAAGGGTCCTGATGTCTTATTATGCTTCGGCTTATGTGCGTTTCGTTACCCGCATGAAAATCCGTGACACTACAGCCGGATTCAAATGCTATACCCGCAAGGTTTTAGAGACCATTGAACTTGATAAAATTCACTTTATTGGTTATGCTTTTCAAATTGAGATGAAATTTACCACATGGAAACACGGTTTTAAAATACAGGAAGTGCCTATCATTTTCACCGACAGAACTGAAGGTCAGTCGAAGATGAGCAAAGGTATTTTTAAAGAAGCTGTTTTTGGTGTAATATCATTGAAAATAAGAAGTTGGTTCCGAAAATATCAAAAAGTTTCCTGAGCATGGTATTGTTTTTTATTCATAACGTTGCAGGTTCACTGCCTGTGTTTTTTATATGAAGAAAAATTACCTTATTAAAAATGCCACGATTATAAATGAAGGAAAAACATTTTCCGGTGATGTCCTTATTATCGGGAATTTTATTGCGGATATAGGGGAAAATATACCAATCAGCGTTTTATTTGCCAGGGAACAAAATATTGAAGTTATTGATGCTTCAGAGATGTTTCTCATTCCCGGAGTAATTGATGACCAGGTGCATTTTCGGGAACCAGGATTGACACGTAAAGGAGATATTGCTTCTGAATCGGCAGCAGCCGTTGCAGGTGGCGTAACCAGTTTTATGGATATGCCCAACACAAAGCCTCCTGCACTCACACTGGAGTTGCTTGAGCAAAAATATGAGATAGCCGAAAAAACTTCACAGGCTAATTTTTCATTTTATCTTGGAGCTTCCAATGACAATATTGAACACCTGAAACAGTTTGACCCAACGAAAAATTGCGGCATAAAAGTTTTTTTAGGTTCTTCTACGGGAAATATGCTGGTAGATAATACCGAAACTATAAAAAAGATTTTTAGTTTGCCTTTTTTGATTGCCATTCACTCCGAAGATGAAGCAACCATAAGGGCGAACACTGAGTTTTACAGGCAAAAATACGGTGAGGATGTCCCGGTTAAATTTCATGCTGCCATAAGGAGCGCAGAAGCATGTTTCAAATCTTCTCAGCGGGCTGTAATGCTAGCGCATGAACTTGGCACAAGACTTCACATATTGCATTTGTCAACTGCTGATGAACTGGCGTTTCTTACCAACAATATTCCTCTTGAAGAAAAGAAGATAACGTCTGAAGTATGCGTTCACCATTTGTGGTTTAACGAAGATGCCTATCACACAAAAGGTACATTGATAAAATGGAATCCTTCTATAAAAACCGAAGCGGACCGCAAAGCATTGTTCAAAGCCGTTCTTGACGGGACTATTGATGTTGTGGCTACTGACCACGCTCCACACACTTTTGAGGAAAAAATGCAAACGTATTTTTCAGCACCTTCCGGTGGCCCTCTGGTACAACATTCATTGCTGATGATGCTGGAATTTTCCCATCAAAAACAACTATCACTTGAAGAAATTCCGAAGCTTATGTGCCATCATCCTGCCATATGTTTTAAAGTTCAAAAAAGGGGGTTTATTCGTAAGAATTATTATGCTGATTTAGTGTTGCTTGATTTGAAAACCTCCACATCTGTTATTACAGAATCATTGCTTTACAAATGCAAATGGTCGCCGCTTGAAGGAACAACATTTTCATCTAAAATAACGGCCACCTTTGTTAACGGATATAAGGTTTATGATGGTGTAAATGTTGCTGAAAAAACCCATGGTATGAGGCTTACATTTAATTAAATGTGAAATTGTAATTTTGCTCTATGAAAAGAAAAGCCCTTGCTTTATTGTTATTGTTGTTTCTTGCCTCTTGCGGGTCTGAAGAAAAAGGGGCTTCCATACCCGAAAATGTAATGGACAAGAATAAGATGGTTGCTGTGCTGGTGGATTTTCATCTGGCAGAAGCTGCTCTGAAAAGAGCCGAACAACAAGGACAGGATGTTAATAATCTATCGGTAAAATATTACAGCCTTATAATGAAAAAGCACAACATGAATAGTAAAAAATTCAATGCCAGCCTGAATTTTTACAATTCGAATATAAAGGATTATTACAAAATTTATCAGAATGTAGTTACTGAATTAAGTAAGATGCAATCAAAAATAATGAGCGTTAATCCCTGATTTATTTTGTATAGGTAGCTTCAACAGTTTCCACATCGGCATTGTCATTCACATAGTACAGCATGGTAAATTTATTGCTGTTGACAAGGTTTCCGGAGCCGTTGACCGTATTGCCGCAATAGGTTTGTGATGGAAGAGTGAGGTTGTTTGCGGTGGCAATGCAATAAACCTTTTCGTTGCTGCCCTGAAAATGAAAATTATATATCAGGATTTGAGCGCTGTTTGAAGGGTCGAGTTGTACGGTTACATTATAATTCAGACCGCTTGCCTCGTGGCAGCTCCAGGTGCCTAAATAAGATTCCCTGACATCATTTTCATTGGGGTCATCAATTTCTTCACATGATGAAAAGATAAGTAAAGAAAACAAGGTAAAAACAATAAATAATCTTAAGCTTTTATTCATATTAATCATTGTTTTTTTTTGCTAATTTAAGCAAAAAATGTTCCAATATCAAAATAAGGAATCAATTAAATCTTTATCAGCAATATTAGGTAGGGTAAGAAGCAGTTCTGGTACAGATTCCATAGCTCTTTTTGCTGTAAATATGGCTCCCGGATTTCTTGCCCAGCTTCTGCGAGCGATGCCGTTATTCACGTCCCAGAAAAGCATGGATTTTAATCGCCTGTCTGCATCATCAGAGCCATCGAGCACCATGCCGAAGCCGCCGTTTATCACTTCGCCCCAGCCAACTCCTCCACCATTATGAAGTGACACCCAGGTGGCTCCCCGGAACGCATCGCCAATAACATTTTGCATGGCCATATCTGCCGTAAATTTAGAACCGTCATAAATATTTGAGGTTTCTCTGTAAGGGGAATCGGTTCCGGAAACATCGTGGTGGTCGCGGCCAAGTACAACAGGTGCTGAAATATCGCCATTTTTTATGGCCTGGTTAAAAGCTTCGGCAATTTTTATTCTTCCGGTAGCATCGGCATACAGTATCCTTGCCTGTGAGCCTACCACCAGTTTGTTTTTCTTGGCTTCTCTTATCCAGAGAATATTGTCTTTCATTTGTTGTTGTATTTCTGATGGGGCATTTTTTGATATTTCTTCTAAAACCTGCATCGCAATCTTGTCAGTTTTGTCAAGATCTTCGGGCCGGGAAGAAGTGCATGCCCACCGAAACGGGCCAAAACCATAATCAAAGCATAAAGGCCCCATAATATCCTGAACATAGGACGGATAAATAAAGTCTCCGTTAGGTTTTAAAATATCAGCACCTGCCCTGGAAGCTTCCAGCAAAAAGGCATTACCATAATCAAAAAAATACATTCCTTTTGTAGCAAGAGCATTAATTGCGTTGACTTGGCGCCGCAATGATTCCTGGACTTTTTGACGGAAAAGTTCCGGGTCCTTTACCATCATTTCTTTTGACGTTTCAAAATTTAGCCCTGCAGGATAATACCCACCGGACCATGGGTTATGCAAGGAAGTCTGGTCAGAGCCCATGTCCACATGAATATCTTTTTCAATGAGCTTTTCCCATAAATCAACAATGTTGCCCTGGTATGCCATTGAAACGGCTTTTTTTGCTTTGCGTGCTTTTTCTATTCTTACAATAAGCTCATCAAGATTGGTAAACACTTCATCAACCCAGCCCTGCGAATGGCGTGTTTCAACTGCTTTCGGATTGATTTCCGCAATAACCCCAACAGCGCCTGCAATGACAGATGCTTTGGCCTGAGCCCCCGACATGCCTCCCAGCCCGGAGGATACAAAAAGTTTTCCTGCAAGGCCTTCGCCTGTTGCGTCAATTTTTCTTCCGGCATTCATAATGGTAATAGTTGTTCCGTGAACAATGCCCTGCGGGCCAATGTACATAAATGAGCCGGCTGTCATCTGCCCATACTGTGACACACCAAGAGCATTAAAGCGTTCCCAGTCGTCGGGTTTGGAATAATTTGGAATAACCATTCCGTTAGTAATTACAAGCCTGGGAGCATTTTTATGTGAAGGGAATAATCCCAGCGGATGCCCCGAGTACAATACCAGAGTTTGTTCGTCGGTCATTGTTGCCAGGTATTTCATGGTGAGCAGGTATTGTGACCAGTTTTGGAAAACAGCTCCGTTGCCGCCATAGGTGATAAGTTCGTGTGGATGTTGTGCTACTGCGTTGTCAAGGTTGTTGGACAACATGAGCATGATGGCTGCTGCGTGTCTGGAACGATGAGGATATTCATCAATATTGCGGGCATAAATTTTATAACGGGGGCGGAAACGATACATGTAAATCCTTCCGTAAGTGTTCAGCTCGCTGAGAAACTCAGGAGCCAGAACTTTATGGTACCTGGCATCAAAATATCTTAGGGCATTGTGAAGCGCAAGTTTTTTTTCATCTGCGCTGAGTACATCTTTTCTTTTTGGCGCATGGTTTATTTGCTTGTCGTAAAGCTGTGGCTCCGGCAATATATCGGGAATACCCTGCAAAATTTCCTGTTGAAAATTATTCATAAGTTTATTTAAATTTCATTATGTTTCGTCGTACAAAAATAAAAATTTATTGAATTATGTGTTGAGATATTGCAGGTATAAGCGCAAGTGAATATATTTGCATGAATTATTTGATGATGAATTATCTGGCGCATGCATATCTTTCATTTGATGAAGGGGATATACTTCTTGGGAACTTCATTGCTGATACCGTAAAAAATAAAGCTTCGGGATATTCAGAAAAAATTCGACAAGGAATTCGCTTGCACCATCTTATTGATAATTATACCGATGATAATCTGCATTTCAAGAAAAGCATCAGCCGGCTCGACTTGAAATATACACCTTATGGGGGCGTGATTGTGGATATTTTTTACGACCACTTCCTTGCGGCAAACTGGCAACGATACCACCCATTACCTTTGCGTAATTTTGTTGCAAAAGTTTATAAAATTGTTTTGTCCAAATATCATTTTCTGCCTTTGCAAATGAAACTAATGTTTCCGCACATGATGCTGACAAACTGGCTTTTAAATTACAGGGATGCAAATAACCTGAGATTTTATTTCAGGGGCTGTCTTACCGGACAAAAAACACTTATGTGATGAAAGATGCTGCGGGAGAACTGAAAAAACATTACAGCAGCCTCAATCAGGATTTTTTTAACTTTATGAATGATATGATTCCGTATGTTAAATCACTTAGTAATTATTAAAACCCTACAATTATGAAAAAATTAAAAATGCTTTTTATTGCAGTTGTCTTTATTTTGAGCGGCTGTTCGGGTAGTTCCGATAAAAAAACTGATATTAATTCCGGCGACACTGTCATTGCATTGGCTGATGAAGGGAAACCCGTTTATGAAAGATATGGGCTCAAATCGGCCATACTGCACATGAAATCAAAGACCATGGGTATGGAGCAGGATGTCATTATGTATTTTGATGATTACGGAAAAAAACAATGTAACGAGTTGAGCATTGAACTGCTGGGAAAGATCATGAAACAAATTACCATAACCGATTCTGGCTATATGTACACCTACACTACAGCTGACAAAAACGGAACAAAAATTAAACTCGATGAAAACAGCCCTGATAAAGTAAATTTCAATGCATTGACAGAAGAAATGGTTAAAAAGTTTAATATAAAAAAAACTGGTACGGCTGTGATATTGGATAAAAAATGCGATGTTTATACGGCAGAGCACACATCGGCCAAAATGAAAGGGACGTATTATGTTTGGAAAGGTTTTATAATGAAAGCCGTTTCTTCGGTAGCCGGAATTGAAGTGAAGATGGAGGCCGTTAAACTTGAAGAAAACCCTGTTATTCCTGCTGAGAAATTTGAAATTCCTGAAGATATTAATATTCAGTTGATTGATAACACGAAGGATGTGGTAAAAAAATAGTAACTTTGCACTGTTGCAAGGGGCTGACCGGTTTTGACAGCGAGGTTAGTGGACTTGTAAGCATGCCGGGCGTTGTGTGTGTGGCCCGTTAATCCCAATGCTCACGCCAGTTAAATGGCAACGATTACAATTACGCCTTAGCTGCTTAATTTAGAATTAAGCGCTGGCTGCTTCCCGGGAAACTCCTCCCTGCTGTGTCCCGCCAGAAGCATCGTAAATGCGGGGATAGTCCGTTCAGCGCCCTGATGTTCGGGCAAAACTTTAAGGGATAAGGGTAGGGTAGGACGGCTTTTTTCCGGCTTTATCACGAAAACCAAGTAAAAGCTACGCATGTAGAAAGCATTTCAGCTACTTGTTTGGACGCGGGTTCGAATCCCGCCAGCTCCACAAAACAACACCTCTGCACCCCGCAGGGGTGTTTTTCAAATATTTAAGCGGTTCTGAAAGTTTGCTTTCAAATTAAAGACTGAAATATTTGAAAATGTGAAGTAAAAGTGGTGTTGTTTTTACCTCCTCCCCACAGGGTTAAGCGAAGCTAATCCAGCCAGCTTCACCAAGCGTTGTGGTCTCAAAATAGAAATAGCCTCTTTTTTTGTTAACAACAATTCAAAAAAAACATAAAAATTATTTCAATATTTTAGAAATATATAAAAAAAATAATGCAAAAACCATATAAAAATATTTTCGTTTAAGATTTTTTATATAATTTTATACCAATTATATACAACCTAAATTCATAAATTATTGTTGTAATTGTTGACATCCTTTTATTAATAAAAATATGTTTTTATAAAAATGGGGAAAATATATACACTACTGAGTAAAAAATTAAAAAACCATTTAATAATTTATACACTTTTTTTTGTTTTTTTAATTTTTTCTAATTTAAGTTCAGGGTATTCACAGTGTACAAACTGTACGTACAACGCTCCAGCAGGCACACTAAGTGGCACCGCTATACAATGGACTCAATCCGGCAGTGGGCTTTACAGCGGATCATACAGTTATTGGTCGCTTGATGCGAATTATTTTTATCAATGGTACAACTATGGTTATGACACATATCTTGTCCTGTATCCACAAAATAATTGTGACACATATTTTTTGGCGTACGACGATAATAATGGCGCAGGAAATGAGTCTATGATAACTTATACCCCTGGAAGCACCGCTGTCCGCCTTTTAAGTACTTATTATACCTGTGCAAGTGGCACATCATATTCTGGTACATTGAATTATAGAGCCATTCCAAAGACTCCTTCTATCAGCGCTTCGATTACACAGGTATGTTCCGGAGGAGCTGTTATACTGTATGCCAATAGTGCAAATATTCAGGATGATGATTATATGAATTGCCGGTGGGGGACCACTTCGGGCGGAACGGAAGCCGGCTATAACACAAATACTATAACTGTAAATCCAACTGTCAACACAACCTATTACTTGCAATACGAAGTGCTTAGCGGAGCTTATCCTGGTAGTACATTATACTCAAATGTAGCATCTATCACTATATATGTTGATACACAGGCGCCTACCATAACCTGTCCGACAAACAAAACGGTAGCTTGCGGTGCCA